>NZ_HF999045.1:12595-31703 GCF_000433815.1 Blautia sp. CAG:257 | reverse complement strand
GAATATAAAAACGCACGGGCAGTAAAATCACATTACCACCTGTGCGTTCATTATATCACATTGCCAGATTTCTATGTCTAAATTTTCTATAAAATCATTTTAGGCAAGATATTTTTTCAGATCATCCACTTTATCCAGTTTCTCCCATGGAAGCTCTACATCTGTACGTCCGAAGTGTCCGTAAGCTGCTGTCTGTTTATAGATCGGTCTTCTTAAATCCAGCATACGGATGATTCCTGCCGGACGAAGATCAAAGTTTTCACGAATGATCTCAACAAGCTTTGTATCAGAAAGTTTTCCTGTACCGAAGGTTTCCACGTTAATGGAAGTAGGCTGTGCCACACCGATAGCGTAGGAAAGCTGGATTTCACATTTATCTGCCAGACCTGCCGCTACAATATTTTTCGCAACATAACGTGCTGCGTATGCCGCAGAACGGTCTACCTTTGTGCAGTCCTTTCCGGAAAAAGCGCCGCCGCCGTGACGTCCGTATCCGCCGTAGCTGTCAACGATGATCTTACGTCCTGTAAGCCCGCTGTCTCCGTGAGGTCCGCCGATTACAAAACGTCCTGTAGGATTGATGAAATATTTTGTGTTTTCATCCACCATATCTGCCGGAATAATAGCGTCAAATACGTATTTTTTGATATCCTCATGGATCTGCTCCTGAGTAACCTCCGGATCATGCTGAGTAGAGCATACAACCGCGTCAATACGTACCGGCTTGCCTTCCTCGTTATACTCCACAGTAACCTGTGTTTTTCCGTCAGGTCTTAAATAGCTCAGTGTTCCGTCCTTACGGATCTTGGTAAGCTGACGGGCAAGCTTGTGAGCCATATTGATGGCATACGGCATATATTCCTCAGTTTCATTGGAAGCATATCCGAACTGGATACCCTGATCCCCTGCACCAATGGCATCGATCTCATCCTCGCCCATTTTTGCTTCCAGAGCCTTGTCAACGCCAAGGGCAATATCTGCAGACTGCTCGTCAATGGCAGTGATAACCGCGCAGGTATCTGCGTCAAATCCATATTTGCCGCGGGTATATCCGATCTCTCTTACAGTATCTCTTACGATTTTCTGAATATCAACATATCCGTTTGTTGTGATCTCTCCCATAACAAGAACAAGGCCTGTTGTAGTCGCTGTTTCGCAGGCAACACGGCTCATTGGATCCTGCTCGATCAGAGCGTCAAGAATGGCATCGGAAATAGCGTCGCACATTTTGTCCGGATGGCCTTCAGTAACAGATTCGGAAGTAAATAAAATTTTTTCCATTGTGTTTTTCCTTTCTTCATAACGACCCGAAAACTTATTGTTACGGGTATTGGTAAACAAAAGAGACAGCCCGAATAATCGGACTGTCTGAATTTATCTTTCAATCCTCTTATTGTTCGATCACTCGCTCAGGCTGGCACCTTCCTCAATAGAGGGGTTGCCGTGGCTTCACAGATCCTTTGTATCTCCACCACTCTGAATAAAAGGCCGTTCTCTATTTGATTTGTAACAATCATACAATATACTCATTTTTTCCGTTTGTCAAGAAAAAATATATGAGATTTCCGGATCATCCTACACGAAGACGGAATTTCTGGATCTCTTTTTCACTGGAAACTCTCTCGATTTCTGCGCCAAGGCTTCTCAGCTTTTCTTCAAAATTCTCGTAGCCTCTCTGGATGTAAACAATATCATCTACAACCGTTACTCCGTCTGCCGCCAGACCTGCAATTACCAGAGCTGCGCCTGCGCGAAGATCCGGCGCGCTGACTCTTGCGCCTGTAAGCTTACGTACTCCGTCAATGATCGCAGAATTTCCTTCCACCTTGATGTTCGCTCCCATTCTGGAAAGCTCGTCCGCATATTTGAACCGGTTTTCAAAAATACTCTCTGTAACAATACTTGTTCCCTCTGCAAGAGCCAGAGTTACAGCGATCTGCGGCTGCATGTCAGTAGGATATCCCGGGTAGGGAAGTGTTTTTACATGAGTTCTGTGCAGTCTCTTTCCTGCACGGACGCGAACTGCATCATCAAATTCCTCTACTTCACAGCCAATCTCTTCCAGCTTTGCAGTGGTTGCTTCCAGATGCTTGGGAATTACATTTTTTACTGTAATGTCTCCGCCTGTAGCAGCCGCCGCAAACATAAAGGTTCCTGCCTCGATCTGATCAGGAATAATCGAATATTCTGTGCGGTGAAGCTTCTCCACACCTTTTATGCGGATAACGTCTGTTCCGGCGCCCTTAATGTTGGCTCCCATGCTGTTCAGGAAGTTAGCTACATCAACTACATGAGGCTCTCTGGCCGCATTTTCGATAATCGTGCGTCCCGGAGCCATAGATGCTGCCATCATAATGTTGATGGTTGCGCCAACAGACACAACATCCAGGAAAATATGGCTTCCGTGAAGATTTTCCGCACTTGCCATAATCGCCCCATGAAGAATCTTTACATCTGCTCCCAGAGCCCGGAAGCCCTTCAGATGCTGGTCAATGGGACGGCTTCCGATATTGCATCCGCCCGGAAGCGGCACCTCCGCATGTTTATATTTTCCAAGCAGCGCGCCCAGAAGATAATAGGATGCGCGGATTTTTTTAATGTATTCATAATCAACGCTGATATCGGCAATGGTAGAACCATTGATCTTTACTGTAGATCTGTTGATTCGTTCTACCTGGGCTCCGATCCCGGCAATTGCTTCCAGCAAAACATTGATGTCTCTTACGTCAGGCAGATTTTCGATTAATATGGTTTCATCCGTCATGATTGCAGCAGAAAGTATTGCAAGGGCTGCGTTTTTGGCTCCGCCGATCTCAACTTCACCTACTAACGGATTGCCTCCTTTGATTACATACTGTTCCATAAAACACCTCTATGAATTATTTTCACTCCGTAAGCCGAAGCAAACACCAGAAATGTTACTGTTCACTCTGTTCACAGTAACCCAGAAATGACTTATCATATCCGAAAAATGTTAATATATTAAAATGTTCAATATCGTATTATAACATATTTTTAACATTTGTAAATAAAAAGTTAAGTATCTGTGCCTGCTTCTGCTCTTTCCTCTGCTTCAACAGTTACTTTTTTGCTTTTCCAGTGTTTCCAAAACTGCCTGCAGACATGTTTCCAGATCCTGTCCTTCCTGATCGATCACAATATCCGCATATTTTTCGTACAGAGGTGTGCGTTCTCTGTACAGATCTGCCAGCGTCTGTCCTTCCTTCAGGACAACTCCTCTTCCCTTAAGGTTCCCAAGCCGCTTTGACAGTTCGTTCAGCGACAGTTTCAGATAGACTACTGTTCCAACAGACTTCAGATGCTCCATTGCCTCCTGGCAGTAAACCACGCTTCCCCCTGTGGCGATCACCGTCTCCTCCGCCTCAATAGAAGCATTGACACGATTTTCTATTGCCTGAAATCCATCATTTCCCTCCTGAGCTATGATCTGATGGAGCTTCCTTTTTTCCTGCTTCTGTATCAGAAGATCAGAGTCAAGGAACTGATAGCCCAATACCTTTGCAAGAACAACACCGATGGTGCTCTTCCCCACTCCCGGCATTCCTATCAATGTAATGTTATTCATATATCCTCCAGACATCTCTGTCTATCTTATTATCTGCAAATAACCAGATTTTATTTTACCATAAAAAGCCCTTTTCTGCAATCCCCCGGAAAATCTGCACTTTTTTTCCATTTTTCAGCGTTTTTTAGCCTGTTTTTTTGCTTTTTTCACACTGTAACCAAAAGTTCCCAGTTTCTTTCCTGTTCCCAGATACTCCCCATGTGAATACACAATAGGTCTGGCTCTGTTTAAATCAAACCGGTTCTTCTCATCCATATATTTTTCATCTGCGTGAACTGCTGCAACCTGGGCGATAAACATGTGATGAGATCCAAGTTCCCGGATTTCTTTTACCTTGCATTCAATAGAAACAGGGGCTTCTGCTATCATCGGCGCTTTTACCTTTTCTGCCTTTTCCCTTGTCAGTCCTGTCTCCTTAAATTTATCAACATCTCTTCCGGATTTTACTCCGCAGTAATCTGTGGCAAATGCCAGTTCCTCAGTAGTCAGATTAATCACAAACTCTCCTGTTTCACGGATCATGTGATAAGAGTAACGCTCCGGACGAATGGATATGGATACCATGGGAGGATTGGTACACACAGTTCCGGCCCATGCCACTGTTATAATATCATCTCTGCCCTCTTTATCTGCTGCGCTTACCATTACAACAGGAAGAGGGTAAAGCATATTTCCCGGCTTCCAGCTCTGTTTCGACATAAAAATCCCTCCTGAACTTATGCGTACTCGTTCTGCATCTGCGCAGCTTCCATTAATGCAGGAATAAGCTGTTTCTTTCTGGAAACCACACCTTTCAGATACAGAGAACCATTGTCCGCCTCCATGCTAAAAGCGCTCTCCGCCATCTCTTTACTGCCTTCGCCATAAAACAGAAGCTCTGTAGAACGGTTCATAATACTTGTAAGCATAAAGTAGACCCTGGAAACTCCATGACGGCCGCATTCACTTACCATAAACGGTTCCAGACGTTCTTTTATCACCTTAAGCTCGTCCTCGTCCATAGAACTGATCTGGCCCACGCCAAAGGTAACGTCACCCTCTGCAATAAATTTCTTATAATCCTGATAAAAGATTTCTTCCGGCGACTTGTCCTTCAGATTGCTTCCTGCCTTAAACATTTCCTTTGCAAATTCCTCTATGGAAATATCTGCGATCAGCGCAAGAGCTCCTGCTGCCATTTTATCCTGAAGAGTACAGGTAGGAGAACGGAACATCAGAGTGTCAGAAATAATGGCCGCGCAGAGAAGTCCTGCGATTTTAGGCGGAATCTCCAGTTTCTGTTCTCCATAGATCTGATACATAATCGTTCCCGTACATCCTACCGGCTGATTCCGGAAGCTGACCGGCTGCATTGTCTGAAGCGTACCCAGCTTATGATGGTCGATAATTTCAAGGATCTCCGCTTTTTCAATATTATCAACAGCCTGATCCTTTTCATTATGATCGACCAGAACCACCTTTTTCTTATGCATATCAAGAAAATTACGGCGAGAGATCGTACCCACACATTTTCCCTTTTTGTCAATTACCGGGAATGCCCGGTGACGATTCTTGATCATCACATCCTGAATATCATCTGTAAAATCCTCTGTGTGGAAGGTTACCAGATTTTCTGTTTTCATGATATATCTCACAGGAATACTTTGATTGATCAGTCTTGATATTGTAAACGTATCATATGGGGAAGAGATCACCACAATATCCTTTTCATGAGCAAGCTTCAGGACGTTTTCTGTTACCTGGATATCCATTCCCACAATAATACAGCTCACATTCATTTCAATGGCCTGCAGATGATCCTCTTCTCTGTTTCCGAGAATGATCATATCATTCTCCCGCACGTACTCTCTCAGCTTGTCCGGGTCAGCAGTTCCCACCATAACCTTTCCTTCTGTAAAATATCCGTGTTCATTTCCTTCGATCACACTGCCGCCAATGGTTTCCGCAATGCGTCTGTACTGGGTTCTTGCCCGTGACAGAAGATAACTGTCTGTTGTGTCCATATATGTCTGGGCAATATCTCCAATGGTGATCAGGCCCTCCAGACAGCCCTCTTTATCTCTGATCGGCAGAGAAACAATGCTGTTTTCCTGCATCAGATCCCATGCATTCTTTAATGACATACTCTTATCTGCTTCCGGGCTCATGCGGATATCCATATCCTTGACCTGAGTTCCTATATTACTCAGATATCCCGGAGGCTGAATCCCGAAACGGTTCAGCACATACTCAGTTTCCTCATTTATCTGGCCTGCGCGTTTGGGAACATATCTTTTGTTCTGAAATGTTCTGTTTTTTATATCACAATACGCAATGGCAGAACAGATAGAATCCGTGTCCGGGTTTTTATGTCCGATCACAAAAATCTTATCCTGTTTTCTCATAAATTCCTCCTCGCTGCCTCTTTCTTCGACTGATACTGTATTTCTTTGCGGTACTCAGTCCAGTTTGATTCCTGCAAATAATGATCCAAGAGAGGTAGTTGCTTCCTCACCTGCATCCGGAACCTCATAGACCTCTTCCTCAATGTCTTTTGCCATCATATCAGATGCCTCTTTTATGCTGAGACTTAATTTTCCATCCTTTACAGCAGTTACCTTAACCTTTACTCTGTCTCCCACAGAAAGAACCTCAGAGGGCTTTTTGATTCTTTTCTCGCAGATCTGGGAAATATGAACAAGACCGGAAAGACCGTTCCCAAGATCCACAAAAGCTCCGTATGGCTGGAGGCTTTCTACCGTTCCTTCTGTTACCAGTCCCACCTGAACATTTGAAATTTTTTTCTTTCTCTCTTCCTCTGCCTGCTCTCTCAGAAGTTCTCTTGCAGAAAGAATCAGCTTTTTACTGTCTTTGTCACACTCGATCACCTGAACCCGTATCTGACGGTTCAGATATTCATCTGTATCCTCCACATATCCAAGAGAAAGTCTTGAAGCCGGAATAAATCCCCGTACACCTTCCACATACGCAATGACGCCTGCATTGGTGATTCCCTTTACTGTAACGTCAAGAGCTTCTCCTGATTCTTTATATTCCCGGATTTTTTCCCATGCGAGCACATCTGCCGCCTCAACCCTGGAAAGAAGAATATTGCCGTTTCCGTCATCTTTACGGACAACCGTGGCAGAAACCTCGTCTCCCGGATGAACTTCCTCTTTCAGATTAAATCCCGGCTCTCTGGTATAGTCTTCAGCCGGAATCACACCCTCCGCATAATATTTCAGATCAAGGATCACTTCCTTTTCGTCCACACTTACTACTGTTCCGGTAAGAATGTCCCCTTCTTCTATTTTTTTCATAGACTCATTCAGCTCTTTTTCGTAATCTTTCATTGTTTCAGCCATAATATACTACTCCCTTTCCTGCTATTATTTTCCTGCGTCCTCTGTCAGAACTGTGCAGCAGCTTTTATTTATGTCATATGATACCGCAGGTTCAAAACCCGGCATTCGCATCACTGAACCTCGTTAAGTGTCCAGTCATATTTCCTCACGAAATTCATCCTGTGTCTCCGACCCGGATTCATTAAGTGTTCCTATTATACCATACGGGGTTTCTGACCTACAACCTATTTACAGCTCAACAGCAAAAAAGCTCCCTGATTCAGGGAGCCCTATAAACGAGGAGTACCCCGGCAGTGGTTTACCGGGGCAATTATTATGAAAAAATTTATGTGTAATGAAGAACATTACAACGTCATAACATTGTTCTTTCGAACTGTTCTTATCATAGCAATCTTTTATGAACTTTCTATGAACAAACAGTGAATCTTTCGTGTATTTGCACAATATTTTTTCTTATATTCCTCTGTTTTTTATAAAAATACTACATATTCTTCTTCACTTTACCAAATTAACGTTGTGTAATATACATAATTTGTTTATCTTTATATCCAAATTGTCTGCAACCTGTTGTCAATTCAGGATATCTTTTACCATATCTACCAGTTTTCCGAAAATACTCTTAACATCCTCTTTGGTAACTCCCAAACTCTCCAGCTTATCATATACCTTATGGACCTGCTCCCTCAGCTGTTCTTCATCAAGATCCATATTTTTAAACTTGTTATAAAGACTTACCAGAGTGCTTTTTTCAGAATCTGACAACGTAAAACCGGCTGCCTGTGCTGCGGTGTCAATCGCAGAAGAAATCTCTTCGTCAGTAACATCTGCCTGTCCAACTGAATCCATTGCAGATATGATAATGTCAACCACCTTATCCGGATCAGAGAGAAGATCTCCTATTCCGCTCTCCTTCAAAAGGTCCACTGCCTGATCTACCGCCGCATCTGTTGCAGTATCCGCGGATACGACAGCAGGCGCTGTACATGTAAGCGCTCCTGCAAGAATCCATGCACTTAATTTTTTTATTTTCATTTTTATTACCTCCGTTTTGTCTGAAACCATGTTCTGGAAAACCATTGCTGTTTTCCTGCAATTATGTCAGAAATACCTTATGCCCCGTTGCCGGCAGCCTGGCAAAATGCCTTCCCAATGACCTTTGGAAATATCATCTTTTTTCTGACATCTGCTATTATATCACACTTTCAAACCTGCGCTGTAATATGTTTATGAACATTTTCCCTTCTTTCAGATCAGATCTGTCATTCATAAATCTTTCTATATTCGTTCATTATTTTTTCATATCTTAAACATGAAACTCTCATATTTTACAGATATACTATTCACATAAAAATAATACAGCCAACATTATTTTTATAATTTTCTTTTTCATATGTTGGATACCTGTAAAGGTATTCAACTCTCCTTCCTTTTAAATTTAATAAATCTTCAAGTAAAAAGCATCCGACCAGCCACCGGATGCTTTTTACATACTCTTTTTTTCTGTCATACAGTCCATTCTCTGCTGTG
Source organism: Blautia sp. CAG:257 (assembly GCF_000433815.1). Lineage (NCBI taxonomy): Bacteria > Bacillati > Bacillota > Clostridia > Lachnospirales > Lachnospiraceae > Blautia > Blautia sp. CAG:257. Next base: position 23,246 of record NZ_HF999045.1, on the reverse strand, counting down.
GCGGCATCACCGGGATGCCGTACAGCAAAATGCATTTGTCAGAGCGGCAAACTGCTCCAGACTCAGAGCTTCTCCTCTGATATTCAGAGGAAGCCCGCAGGCGCTGATCGCGCTCTCAACCTGTTCTTTTGTATAATTCAGTTCCTGGGAATTTTTCAGCCCATTGGCCATTGTTTTTCTTCTCTGGTTAAAAGATGCGCGAATAAGCCGGAACATCAGCTTTTCATCCTGCACCTGAACAGGCGGCTCTTTGTGTCTTTTCAGGCGGATCACAGCGCTTCCCACCTTTGGTCTTGGCATAAAACAGTTGGGCGGCACATTTGCCACAATCTCCGGTTCCGCATAATACTGAACGGCCAGAGACAACGCCCCGTAATCCTTTGACCCCGGACCTGTCTGCATACGGTCTGCCACTTCTTTCTGAACCATTACTGTTATGGATTCTACCGGAACATGGCTCTCAAACAGTCCCATAATGATCGGTGTTGTAATATAGTAGGGCAGATTTGCAACTACCTTGATCGCCTTTCCCTGATTTTTTTCATCTGCTATCTTCTGAATATCTGTTTTCAGGATATCCCCGTGAATAATATTTACATTATCCCAGTCCTTCAGAGTATCCTGCAGTATGGGGATCAGAGCATCGTCGATCTCCACTGCCGTGACTGCTCTGGCAGAGTCTGCCAGATACTGTGTCATAGTTCCGATTCCCGGTCCTATTTCCAGTACAAAATCGTCTTTTGTTATTTCAGATGCCCGAATGATTTTTTCCAGAACATGAGTATCGATCAAAAAATTTTGACCAAACCTTTTCTGAAAAACAAATCCATACTTCTGAAGAACTTCAATCGTGTATTTGGGATTTCCAAGATAAGGTCTGGTCATAATCTTTACTTCCTTTTCCGTTATTTATTTTTTATGTTACTTAAAATCCTTTTCGTAGAGAACTGTATATCCGTCCATATCTGTTCTCTTCTTGGAAATATTTCTGCTCAGTTTACGGATTCCGCCGGTAGATTTTGCAATGGCATTATCAATGATTTCCTTTACAGCGCCTACGTTCATAGGCATATCTTCTTTCTGATTCACACTGATCAGATTGTAAAGTACCAGCATTGCCTGCTGATCAATCGTATAACCCCGTTCTCTTGTATAAACCATTGCAAAGTTTACAAGCTCATCATTGGTAAATACCGGGATATTGATCATAGATGTAAATTTGGACGTAAATTTCGGGAATCTTGCCATCAGCTTTCTCATTCCGATCTTTTCGTCTTCCAGAATCACGATCATTCCGTCTGTACGGAAATCCATTGCCTTGCTTAACTGATTTACGGTTTCTTTTTTAAGCTGGTTTGCATTTTCAATTACAAGGAAACCACCTGCCATCTTTTTGACGATTGCAGGAATATTTTTGCCATTGATCTGCTCTGCAAATACATAGGCAACCTTGGCGGCTTCAAGATTCAGTTCCTTGCATATTGCAGGAATCAGTCCTGAGATCAGTCTTGTTTTTCCTGTCTCTCTTCCGCCCATAACAATAATGTTTCCGGTTCTGGACGTTTTGTCAGCAGCAGCCATCTGAACGTCGCAAAGCGCGTCTACAAGCTGCTCTCTCAGCCCGGGTACTCTTGCAAAATATGTAAACAGTTTTTTCTCGCTGTCTGTAAGAGTTTTCTCCCTGGGAATAATATCCATTGCCTCCTGAGGACGGATGGTATCAACAAACCGTTCCAGTTCCTCAGCCTGACTCAGACGGACATTTTTCTTCTTCCGAGGAGCCTTCTGTCCTGCCGGCTCTTCTTTAAATACTGTTTTTCTGTCCGGATCCGGTTTTCGGATCTCTGCATTCTTCTCTTCTGAAATTATTTTTGCAGATTTATTTTTTGAAATAGGATTACGGCTTACGACAGGAAGCTCTTCCGGTTCTTCATCATAAAAATCATCTTCCTCGTCGTCGGATTCTTCTCCGTAAAAGTCGTCGTCATCAAACTCTTCGTAGAAGTCATCTCCGTCATCAGACTCATCTTCGTAGAAATCATCGTCCTCATCGTCAGATTCTTCCCCGTAAAAATCATCGTCCTCGTCATCATATTCATCGCCGTAGAAATCATCGTCCTCATCATCAGAAGCATCTTCATAAAACTCATCTGCTTCTCCAAACTCTTCTTCCAGAAGCTCCTCCGGATCTTTGTGATCTTTTCTTCCGGCCGGACCATTAAGGAATTCCTCTTCCGCTTTCCGGAGATCTTCCTCTGTCATATAATCCTCATCATCAGGCTCTGTTGTGTGAACGTCCTCTGTTTTCACTTCATCGTCCGGAATTTCAATTCCCTGGGCAGTTGCTGCTGAAAGGATCATGTCTTCCAGATTAAAATCAAGGTCGCTTTCTGTTTCCAACACACTCTTTTCTGTTCCCGGTAAAGTCACATCCGGAGCCTTTGGGATTTCTGTCACAACGGAGCTTTCCAGATCTATATTTTTCATGGATTCCGGAATTTCAAGCTGTGGAAGCTCCTGGCTGTTGTCAGAAAGAGCCTCTTCTTCTTCCAGACGTGCAACCTCTGTCTGATCGGAAAAATCCTCAAATATCTCATTTACATCAATTTCCTGAGCATCCGCCTCTTCCTGTTCCAGTGTTTTTTCCTCAGGAATATGTTCTTCTGCCGGTTCTTCCTCCCGGATAACAGAATCTTCTTCCGGCTCAAGATCCGGTACATTTTTGTGTTCTTTTTCAGAAGAACGATCCCGGATCATTTCCTCCTGAAATTCTTCCTCTTCTTTTGTGAAATCCTCTTCTTTCTTTTTACCGTTAAAGATATCCCGGATTCCCTTTGAAATTTTTTCCTGAATACTTTCAGCGTTATTTACATCCCGTTCATCAATACGAACATTCTCAATCACAGGAGAATCTTCATCCATAACAGTGTCATATTGATTTCCGGAATCTGTTTCCCTGGATTCTGCTGACTGATTCATCTGGTCAACCGTTGTCAGATTCGGAATAAACTGTTTCTCATACTGCTCTCTTTCTTTCCCGGTAAGCTGTCCCATCCGGTTTTTCAGATCCATTGCTTTCAGCACATAACGGCCTTCGCTGAACCAGAGAATGATATCGTTGCACATTTCCAGGCATTTTTTCATATCGCCTTTCTGGTAGTACAGCTTTGCCAGTTCATAGGACCATCTCTCTGTAAACTCACGTTCCTTATATTCTTCCAGAATACGGATCTGCTCATCCAGAGATACCTGTTTCGCTTTGCTGATCTTATATTTGAGAATATACTGGGTATTGTCATTGGGAGCAACCTCCAGATATTCCTCATAAAACTCTTCCGCTTCCTCGATATCCTGCATTTTCAGAGATACCTCGATCAGCCTGTACAAAATATTTTTACCGATAGGCGCCCGATGATATGCCAGAAGAAAAATCTCCTTACTTTCCTCATATCTCTTATTTGCAGCATAAATCTCACCAACCACGCACAGATTATGAACATTTTTTACTCTGCGCCAGTCAATGCTGTCAACAACCTCCATAGCCTCTTTATATTTTTTCTGGGCCAAAAGGCTTTCAATACGGCTCACTTTTATTCGAAATTCCTCTTTATCCAATATACATTCACCAACTTTCCATAATTAAAACAAGTTTAACATATGCATTTATGCTTGTCAAAGAACTTTCCCCGGAAAAAATAAATTCCGGGGAAAAATTAATTCTGTTTGCTGTTCTTTTGTACCGGATTAAAAACTTCGCCTTTCACAACCCGAAATACTTTATTAATGTGAAACTGATGGTTCACAAAATCATCCAGACCTGTACAGGTGATCAATGTCTGAATATCATGAATACTGTCCAGAAGATACGTCTGACGGCTGCTGTCCAACTCTGAAAGTACATCGTCCAGAAGAAGCACCGGCGTATCTCCGATCTTTTTCTTTACAAGATATATTTCTGAAAGTTTCAAAGACAGAGCGGCTGTCCTCTGCTGTCCCTGAGATCCGTATTTCCTGATGTCAATGCCATTTACCAGAAAACACAGATCATCTCTGTGTGGTCCTGAAGAGGTCATTTTCATCCGGATATCCCTGTCCCTGTTTCTGCAGAGCAGCTCTTCAAAATTCTCTTCCTGTGCGCTTGGTTCATAAATAACCTGAAGAAGCTCTTCACCTCCGGTAAGATTTTTATGAATATCACAGATGATCTCATTCAGCTCTTCAACGAAAGTCTGCCTTTTACGAATCAGCTTTTTTCCATACCGTAGCATCTGATGATCCCATACGTCCAGAGTATCTTTCAAAGCTGGATTGGCATACATATCCTTCAGAAGACGGTTTCTCTGATTCACAATATGATTATATCCGGCCAGATCAGACAGATAAATCTGATCCAGCTGACACAGCTCCAGATCCAGAAATCTTCTTCTTTCACCAGGACCGTTTTTAATAATATTCAGATCCTCCGGCGAAAAAAATACAAGATTTACAATGCCGAAAAGTTCTCTGGCCTTTTTAACCGGAAGCCCGTTGACTGCAGCTCCTTTTGCCTTGTTTTTCCGAAGATGCATGTCCAGCTTATAAGAAAGACCGTCCTTTTTTACCATCATGCGGATGTGAGCATCCTCCTGACCGAAACGGATCATTTCTCTGTCCTTGCTTCCCTTATGAGACTTTGTTGTCCCACAAAGATAAACAGATTCCAGAATATTTGTTTTTCCCTGAGCATTATCCCCGTAAAAAATATTTGTTTCCCTGTCAAGATATAATTCAAGGTTTTCATAATTTCTGAAATTTTTTAATTGTACAGACTCTATATACATAATCTACCTGATCACTTTTATATCCTGTCCGTTAAAGGAGATCACATCCCCTTCATACACTTTTCTGCCGCGACGTTCGTCAACTTCACCGTTCACTTTAACAAGCCCGTCCTGAATAACAAACTTTGCCTCAACTCCGTCTTCTACAACTCCTGCAAGTTTCAAAGCCTGTCCCAGCTTGATAAATTCATCTCTGATTTTGATTTCCACAATGATCCTCCTTTATCTTGCCTGATTCTGGCTGATATTTACAGGCAGGATCAGATAGGTGTATGTCTCCTCATCATCTCTGATAAAACATGGAGCCTTGGGGTTCATAAGGTACATATGAATAGTTTCATCATCAATAACTTTCAAAGCATCGATCAGGAATTTCGGGTTAAATCCGATAAGGATATCCTTTCCTTCTTTCTCGATATCGATCTCCTCATTCATGGAACCCATGGAAGAGTCAATTTTAAGCTCCATTTTATTATCTCTGATGTCAATGACGATTGGTTTTTTATCTCCTTCTCTCACAAGAAGTGTGGCGCGGTCAATACAGTTCAGAAATTCTTTTTTATTTACAGACAGCCTGGTATCATAATCGCTGGAAATCATCTGATCAATCCGGAAGTATTCTCCCTCGATCAGTCTGGACACTACCATGGTCTGGTCAAACTCAAATAATATATGATTTTTTGTAAAATAAATACTTACCTGATCGTCAACCTCACCGGAAAGAATTTTACTGATCTCACTGAGTGTCTTTCCAGGAACGACAATCTTTTTGTCAGAATATTCTCTTTTAAGGGGCATACGTCTAATGGATATACGATGACCGTCAAGAGACACTATTTTCAGACAATTATCCTTTATCTCAAAAAGTTCACCTGTCATTAACCGGTTATTTTCATTTACAGCAATAGAAAACAGAGTCTGGCGGATCATTTCTTTCAAAGTAAACTGTGAAAGAGTAAGAGATTCATCCCGTTCAATAACAGGAAGATAGGCAAAATCTTCTCCTGTTTTTCCCGGTATTGTGAATTTTGCTTTTTCACAGGTGATTGTAGCAACATATTTTTCATCTGTATGGATGGTCACATCATTATCAGGAAGTCTTCTGATGATCTCATAGAAAATTTTTGCATCAAGAGCAACCATTCCTTTTTCAGCAATTGTTCCGTCAACAATTGTTTCAATTCCCAGTTCCATATCATTTGTAGTAAATTTGATCTGGTTTGTTGAGGCATCGATCAGAATACATTCCAGAATCGGCATTGTTGTTTTAGAAGGAACAGCTTTCAAAGAGATATTAACGCTTTTTAATAAACTTGTTTTGGAACAGATAATTTTCATGTTGTGTATAACTCCCTTCCTGTTTAAAAATGGCTTTTTAAAAAAATAAATAAGAAAAAATCCGTATTAGCCGCCTTAGGGGCTGTGAATATGTGAAAAAGTCCAAAAAAGCCTTAAAAATCAAGACTTTCAAACTGTATAACTTCGTGTAAAACCCGGGGGTTCATATGTGGATAAAGTAATTATCCCTGTGGATTAATTTTTTTCCTGAGGGTGTCAATGGAATTTTTCAGGTTGTCATTTGTCTGAAGTTCCTTCTCGATTTTCTCAATTCCGTGCATAACAGTGGTGTGATCACGGTTTCCGAGATTTTTTCCAATGGTTTTCAGTGATGTATCAATGATATCCCTGCATAAATACATGGCAATCTGTCTTGGCATAACGATTTTTGAGCTTCTCTTGTTTCCGCAGAGATCTGCTGTCGTCACATGATAGTGCTCTGCAACCACAGAAATAATATATTCCGGTGTAATTACCTTCTGCTGATCCGGCGAAATGATATCTTTCAGCGCTTTTTCTGCAAGTTCCAGGGTAACTTCCTTTTTTTCAAGCTTGGAACTTGCCATTACTTTATTAAAGGCGCCTTCCAGCTCACGGATATTTGATTTTATATTGGTGGCTATGTATTTTATAACCTCTTCGCTGATATTATAGCCGTCCAGTTCTTCCTTTTTATGAAGAATTGCCATTCGGGTTTCATAATCCGGCAGTGTAATATCTGCGATCAGACCCCACTCAAACCGGGAACGGAAACGTTCTTCCAGAATTTCCATATCTTTCGGAGGTTTATCAGAAGATATGATAATCTGTTTTTTGGCGCTGTGGAGACTGTTGAAGGTATGGAAAAATTCTTCCTGTGTGGACTCTTTTCCTATAATAAACTGGATATCGTCAACAAGAAGAACGTCAATATTCCTGTATTTTTCACGGAATTTGGACATTGCTGAATTATTTCCGTTTCGGATCGTCTCGATCAGTTCATTGGTAAATTCTTCACTTGTTACATAAAGAACCTTACTGTTTTCATTATTGTCAATAATATAATGCGCAATGGAATGCATCAGGTGAGTTTTTCCCAGTCCGGCGCCTCCGTAAATAAAAAGAGGATTATAAGTATCTCCCGGAGATTCCGCAACTGCAAGAGCTGCTGCCTGGGCAAATTTATTGTTGCTTCCTACAATAAAGCTGTCAAAAGTATATTTTGGATTCAGATGAGCTTCCTCACATCTTTGATCGCGAAGAGATTTGGATTCAGACATATTATAGGAAGGAATTTCTTTTTTCGGGACATTTTCCGGAAGAATAAACTGGATTTCACAGCTTTCCATTCCCGTAACCTCGCAGATTGTAACCTGAAGAGGCAGTCTGTATTTTTTATTTACAATATCTAATAGAACACTCTGTTCAGAAGGAACGAGGATCGTGACAACGTTGTCCCTTACCTCGTATACTTTCAAAGGCTTCAGCCATGTATTGAAGGCAACGTTCGCAACATCATATTCAACTTTCACGATTTGAAGGATTTCATCCCATTTTTCTATAACTTTATCCATTTTCACTCTCCCGGTTCCTGGTTTCAGGTGTTTTTTTGTTTATTTTAAGTCTGAAAGACATAAATATCCTTATATATATTATAATAAATAAAGGTTTTACGCAATCCTTATTTAAATAATTGTAGTTATACACATTTTTCCACATGTGGATAATGTGAGAGATGTGGAAAATCCCCTTTAAGTTTACATAAAACCGGAAATAGTGGATAAATACCCATGGGGATTGTGTATAAAGTTGTCCACGTAATAATCCTTGTAAAATAAAGGGATTTTTAAAAATAATGTGTAAAAATAAGTCGAAAAATGTGGACATTTTTTAGGGTATCCTCAGAGTTATCCACAAGTTATCCACAAAATGTGGATAACATTACGTAAACTGAAGATTTCCACATATAGATGTTGATTCTAAACAACCGGAAGTAAGAGAAACTTTCAAAGCTTATGATCAGGGGACATTTCTATAAAAATCTTATTTTTAGCTTGACGAACAGGGGGTTTATGAATATAATTGAAATGATGTTCTATGAAAATTTTTAAATTGGATAATAGATAAAGGAGGTGCTTTACCTATGAAAATGACATTTCAGCCAAAGAAGAGATCAAGAGCTAAAGTTCACGGATTCAGAGCCCGCATGAGCACAAAAGGCGGCCGTAAAGTATTAGCTGCAAGAAGATTAAAAGGAAGAAAGCAGTTATCAGCATAAGATCAGACATAAGACCGCAGTATTGTGGTCTTTTCTTCTATACAGGATTATTTCTGTAAGAATAAGAATTGAAGGAGGACCAGATGAAATATTCAGAGTCCTTAAAGAAAAACAAAGATTTTCAGCAGGTTTACAGACATGGAACATCAAAGGCAAATCGGTATCTGGTGATGTACGTACTGGAAAATCAGTACATGAAGAATCGTCTGGGAATATCAGTAAGTAAAAAAGTAGGAAACAGTGTGGTTCGCCACAGAATCACCAGATTGATAAGGGAAAGTTATCGTTTAAATGAACCGTTATTTTGTAACGGCCTGGATATTGTAGTAATTGCCAGAGTATCTGCAAAGGGAAAAAGCTATCAGGAAATAGAAAGCGCCCTGCTGCATCTGGCCGGAAAGCATCATATAGCAGGTGAAAAGAAAAATGAAGAATATTCTGATTAAACTGATACGTCTTTATCAAAAATATTTATCACCGATGAAGAGAACAAAATGCCCTTATATTCCCACATGTTCTCAGTATGGTTTGGAGGCAATCCAAAAATATGGCGCGATTAAGGGTGGATTGCTTGCCCTCTGGAGAATTTTAAGGTGTAACCCTTTTTCTCACGGAGGATATGATCCTGTGCCATAATCAGGAGGAAATGAAAATTGGAATTGATGATTTTAGCTACAAAGAACTCGACGCCAATCATTGGCCAGATCTCAGTTGTCATGGGCTGGATAATGAACGGTATTTACAAATTCCTTGACGGATTGTTCGGAATCCAGAATCTCGGTCTTTGTATCATTATTTTCAGTATTCTGATCTATCTTTTTATGACTCCTCTTCAGATCAAGCAGCAGAAGTTCTCAAAACTGAGTTCAGTTATGCAGCCGGAGCTGATGAAGATTCAGAAAAAGTACAAAAACAAGAAAGATCAGGCTTCTATGCAGAAAATGCAGGAAGAAACCTCAGCAGTTTACCAGAAATATGGAGTATCCCCTACAGGAAGCTGTGTTCAGCTTTTGATCCAGCTGCCGATCCTGTGGTCTCTGTGGCATGTAATCCAGAATATTCCTGCCTATGTTGGCAGTGTAAAAAGTGTTCTTGACGGAGTTGCTTCTCAGATTATCGGTGTCAGCGGATATACCAACATCCTTCAGGATTTTATTACTGATAATAAAATGACCCGTGTAAGACTGATCCTTGACGGTCAGACAGCAACACCAAATTCTGTAATTGACTTTTTGTATGCACTTTCTCCGGGACAGTGGGATAAACTGGCAGATATGAGTCAGTTTGCAGGATTTTCTGATGCGATCAACAGCACAGCCGGGGAAATTTCTCACATGCAGAGTTTCCTGGGACTGAATATTGCAGATATGCCATGGAACTATATTACAGCAGTTGTTGCAGGCGGATCCATTCTTCTTGCAATTGCAGCGCTTCTTATTCCGATCCTTTCCTGGGGAACTCAGGTGCTGAACCTGAAGCTGATGCCTCAGGCGACACCTCAGAATGACGATGGTGCGAATCCGATGGCAAGCTCTATGAAGACCATGAACATGGTAATGCCTCTTATGTCAGCATTTTTCTGTTTCACATTCCCGGTAGGTCTTGGTATTTACTGGATTTCCAGTGCTGTTGTAAGAAGTGTCCAGCAGGTTCTTATTAACCGTCATTTGAACAAGATGGATATTGAAGTTCTGATTAATGAAAACATGAAGAAAATAGAGGAGAAGAGGGCAAAAGCCGGACTTCCGCCTCAGAAGATCACTAATCAGGCACATCAGAGTGTAAAAAATATCAATAAGATAGATAAAGGAAACAGTGGTTCACCGGAAGCAGAGCGTGCGAAAAAGGTTGAGGAATCCTACAAAAAGGCAGCTGCTGCAAAACCGGACAGTATTACAGCAAAAGCAAATCTGGTAAGAACCTTTGACGAAAGAAATAAGAAGAAATAGGAAGGAACGGAGGGGTTCATCATGAATGAGTATGTTCAGTTTTCTGCAAAAACGAAAAATGAAGCAATTACAAAAGCGTGTATTGAACTGGGCGTATCCAGTGATCAGTTGGACATTCAGGTGATTACTGAGGGAAGTACAGGTTTCTTTGGATTTGGAAGCAAGCCGGCTATCATTAAAGTACGTAAGCTTGAAGTTTCTTCCGAGGAAGCAGAAATCGAAAAAATTGTAGATTCAGTAAAAATTGAATCCTTTAAGGAAGAGAAAAAGGCACCGAAACAGAATTC
>NZ_HF999045.1:0-12544 GCF_000433815.1 Blautia sp. CAG:257 | reverse complement strand
CACAGGGCAGAAAAGAAGGACGAACCTGCAGTTGAGGTTCATGAGGCAGCAAAGGAAAGACAGCCGAAGCCGGTAAAGGAAAGAACTTTTAAAGAAAAGCCTGTAAGAGAGCCTAAGGAAAAGGTTCAGAAAGAAAGACCTGTAAAACAGTCCAGAGAGATTGAGGTACTTTCTGATCCGGAAGAAATCAAAGAAATCGAAGAGAGAGCGCTTGTATTTCTCAGAGAAGTATTTTCTTCCATGGAACTGGGCGAGGTTCAGATCACTTCAAAATACAATACAAAGGACGGCTGTCTGGAGGTTGATTTTGAGGGTCAGGATATGGGAATCCTGATTGGAAAAAGAGGACAGACCCTTGATTCTCTTCAGTATCTGACAAGTCTTGTTGTGAACAAAGGTAAATCTACCTATATCCGTGTAAAACTGGATACAGAAGATTACCGCAGAAGAAGAAAAGAGACACTGGAAAACCTGGCAAGAGGAATTGCCTATAAGGTAAAGAAAACCAGAAAACCGGTTGTTCTTGAACCAATGAATCCTTATGAAAGAAGAATTATCCATTCTGCTCTTCAGGGAAATAAATTTGTAGAGACTGTCAGTGAAGGTGAAGAGCCTTACCGTCATGTAGTTGTAAAACTGAAAAGATATTAAGATGAGATACATCTGAACAAAAATGTTATTCTGGGTGAAAGCGTGAATAATACGGACTTGACGTAGGCTTTTTCCCGGAGTAACATTTTTTTATATAAAGATTTTTGATAGATATATGGATACACTAATAAAAATGTCAGTGTATATTTTTTATAAACAGGTATGAGAAAGAGATCTATTTTATACCAGAAAACACAGTTTAATTTATGCATACAAACAGGAGGATTGCAGATGGAGACAACGATTGCAGCGATTTCCACAGCAATGAGCGCTTCCGGCATCGGAATCGTCCGAATAAGCGGAGAAGATGCAATGGATGTGATTTCCAGGATCTACCGGTCAAAGAATGGAAAGAAAAATATAAAAGAAGTAAAAAGCCATACCATTCATTACGGATATATCTGTGATGGAGAGGAAACGGTAGATGAAGTTCTGGTAATGGTAATGCGCGGTCCAAAAACATATACAGGAGAAGACACAGTAGAAATTGACTGTCATGGCGGTGTTTTTGCCATGAAGAGAGTTCTGGAAACTGTTCTGAAAAACGGAGCGCAGGTAGCGGAACCCGGAGAATTTACAAAACGTGCTTTTCTGAACGGGAGGCTGGATCTTTCTCAGGCAGAGGCGGTTATGGATGTGATCCAGGCAAAAAGCGAGATCGCGCTGAAAAGCTCTGTAGAGCAGTTGAAGGGATCAGTTCTCCGGGTGATCCGGGAAATCAGGGCAAAGCTTCTTCATCATATTGCATATATAGAAACTGCCCTGGATGATCCGGAGCATTTTGATCTGGAGGGGTATCCGGACGAACTGATGGAAGTGGTAAAAGAAGAGTCGGAAGAGGTAAAAAGGCTTCTGAAATCTGCGGATGACGGAAAGATGATCCAGGAGGGAATCCGCACCGTTATTCTGGGAAAACCAAATGCAGGAAAATCTTCCCTTTTAAATTTTCTTGTAGGAGAGGACCGGGCAATTGTAACAGAAATTGCAGGAACCACAAGAGATACTCTGGAGGAATACATTTCTCTTCACGGGATCAGTTTAAGGATCATTGATACAGCCGGTATCAGAGAGACCGAAGATATTGTGGAAAAGATTGGTGTGGAAAAGGCCAGACAGATGGCGGAAAAGGCAGACCTGATCCTTTATGTGGTAGATTCTTCAAAGCCCCTTGATAAAAATGATGAAGAGATCATGGAACTGCTTCAGGGAAGAAAAAGCATTATTATTTATAATAAAACAGACCTTACGCCGGTGGTATCTTCTGAAGCTCTGGAAGAAAAAACAGGAAAACAGGTGATACCTGTGTCTGTGGTGGAAGAGACAGGAATTGAAAAGCTGGAAACAGCTATTAAAGAAATGTTTTTCCGTGGGGAAATTTCTTTTAATGATGAAGTTTATATTACAAACGCACGTCATAAGACTGCCCTGGAAGAGGCGGAAAAAAGCCTTAACATGGTTATGCAAAGTATTGAGGCAGGAATGCCGGAGGATTTCTTTTCCATTGATCTGATGGGAGCTTACGAAAGCCTTGGAAAGATTATGGGCGAATCCCTGGGCGAAGATCTGGTAAATGAGATATTCAGCAAGTTCTGTGTAGGAAAGTAGATGGAGGACAGAGGAATGTGCGCAAAAAGGTTGGAAAAAAATTGTGACATTGTTGTTGTGGGGGCTGGACATGCAGGCTGTGAGGCGGCTCTGGCAGCAGCAAGACTTGGATTTGAGACAGTAATGTTTACAGTAAGTGTGGACAGTATTGCTCTTATGCCCTGTAACCCCAACATAGGAGGAAGCTCCAAAGGACATCTGGTACGGGAAGTGGATGCTCTTGGCGGCGAAATGGGGAAAAATATTGACAAAACCTTTATTCAGTCAAAAATGTTGAATAAATCAAAGGGACCCGCAGTTCATTCTCTGAGGGCGCAGGCAGATAAACAGGCCTACAGCAATGAAATGCGTAAAACGTTGGAAAATCAGGATCATCTGACTATAAGACAGGGGGAAGTAACCCGACTTCTCACAGAGGAAAACAGGATTATCGGTGTGGAGCTTTACTCAGGCGCTGTTTATCACTGCCGTGCAGTGATTCTCTGTACAGGAACATATCTGAAATCCAGATGTATTTACGGTGATGTCAGTGACTACACAGGACCGAACGGGCTGCAGGCGGCAAATTACCTGACAGATTCTCTGAAGGAGCTTGGGGTGGAAATGTTCCGGTTTAAGACAGGAACACCGGCCCGTATTGCAGGAAATACCATTGATTATTCCAAAATGGAAGAGCAGTTCGGCGATGAGAGAGTGGTACCGTTTTCTTTTTCCACAGACCCGGAAACCGTACAGATTCCGCAAAAATCCTGCTGGCTGACCTATACAAATGAAAAGACTCATGAGATCATCCGGAGTAATCTGGATCGTTCGCCCCTTTATTCAGGTATGATCGAGGGAACGGGACCAAGATACTGCCCGTCTATTGAGGACAAGGTAGTACGCTTTGCTGATAAAAACCGTCATCAGGTATTTATCGAGCCGGAAGGACTTTATACAAATGAAATGTATGTGGGAGGAATGTCCAGTTCTCTTCCTGAGGATGTTCAGGACGCCATGTATCATTCCGTTCCCGGACTGGAACATGCAAAAATCGTAAAAAATGCCTATGCCATTGAATATGACTGCATCAATCCCCGGCAGCTTTATCCTACACTGGAATTTAAAAATATAAAAGGCCTGTTCAGCGCAGGGCAGTTTAACGGAAGCTCCGGATATGAGGAGGCGGCAGCCCAGGGACTGGTTGCAGGTATCAACGCGGCGCTGAAGCTGAAAGGGAAAGAAATGATGGTTCTGGACCGTTCAGAGGCTTACATAGGTGTTCTTATTGATGACCTTGTAACAAAAGAAAATCATGAGCCTTACCGGATGATGACAAGCCGCGCAGAGTACAGGCTGCTTCTCAGACAGGATAATGCTGATCTCAGACTTCGCAGAAAGGGCTATGAAGCCGGTCTGATCGATGAGGAAACCTGGCAGAAAACCCAGGAAAAGGAAAAGGCCATAGACACAGAAATAAAAAGGACCGAACATGTGACCATTGGAGGAACACCTGAGGTTCAGAAGCTCCTTGAGGAAAAAGGAAGCACTCTTCTGAAGTCAGGAACAACACTTGCAGAACTGATCAGAAGACCTGAGCTTACCTATGATGATCTGGCTGCTGTTGATAAGGACAGACCTGAGCTTCCATGGGATGTAAAACAGCAGGTAGAGATCAATCTGAAATATGACGGTTACATTAAACGCCAGATGAAACAGGTGGAACAGTTTAAAAAGCTGGAGGCAAAAAAGATTCCGGAGGATCTTGATTATGAAAAGGTAGGAAGCCTTCGCATTGAGGCAAGACAGAAACTGGAAGCCTACAGACCGGTTTCTATCGGACAGGCATCCAGGATTTCCGGCGTTTCACCGGCAGACGTATCTGTACTGCTTGTATATCTGGAACAGTACAGAAAAGGCAGATCATAAAGCAGATAAGGAGAAAATTATGGCATACGATTTAAGTGTACTGGATCAGGGCTGCCAGGAGATGGGCATTGTCCTGAACGGGGAACAGAGGCAGAAGTTTGTGGATTTTTATGAGTATCTGGTAGAAAAAAACAAGGTGATGAACCTGACAGGGATCACAGAATTTCAGGAGGTGCTTATAAAACATTTTCTGGACAGCCTTGCCTGCGTAAAAGCAGTTGACATAAAAAAAGTAAAACGTATTATGGACGTGGGAACAGGAGCAGGATTTCCGGGAGTTCCCCTGAAGATCGCGTTTCCTCATCTGGAAGCCTGCCTTCTGGATTCTCTCAAAAAAAGGGTGAACTTTCTGGAGGAGACTTTTGATATTTTAAAGCTGACAGATATTACGGCTGTTCACGGAAGAGCAGAAGAATATGCCAGAAACAAGGCCTACAGAGAAAGCTTTGATCTTTGCGTATCGAGAGCAGTTTCCAATCTGGCAACACTTTCTGAATACTGCCTGCCCTATGTAAAGGTTGGCGGAAGCTTTATTTCCTATAAGTCAGGAACTGTTCAGGAAGAGGCAGAGCAGGCAGAAAAAGCAGTAAAAATCCTGGGAGGAAAAATTAAGGATGTGGTTTATTTCAGTCTTCCGGATTCAGAGATCCAGAGATCTCTGGTAGTGATTGAAAAAGTAAAATCCACACCGGGAAAATATCCCCGAAAGGCAGGAACACCTCTGAAGGAACCGCTTGTATAACCGGTTTCACAAAATCATCACACAATTCCCCTACTTTTATCACAACTTTTTCATAGAATATTCATAAGGCGGACAAACACAGAGTCCGCCTTCCATACAGTCAGGGAAAAAGGAGGAGAATTCAGTGATTGAAGTCAGCAATCTGGTCAAACGGTATGGAGACCATACAGCAGTTGACCACCTTTCTTTTCAGATAGAGAAAGGCAAAATTTATGGATTTCTTGGTCCCAACGGCGCAGGAAAATCTACAACAATGAATATGATCACCGGCTATATCGCGTCTACAGAAGGTACAGTAACCATAGACGGACATGATATTCTGGAAGAGCCGGAAAAGGCAAAAAAATGCATCGGTTATCTTCCCGAGCAGCCACCGCTTTATTTCGATATGACCGTTCTGGAATATATGAAATTTGCAGCGGATCTGAAAAAAATCCCAAAAGACAAGAAAAAATCCATGATCGAAGAAGTCATGGATATGGTAAAAATTACAGATATGAAAAACCGTCTGATCAAAAATCTTTCCAAAGGTTATCGTCAGAGGGTGGGGCTTGCCCAGGCAATCCTCGGTTATCCGGAGGTTATCATACTGGACGAGCCAACAGTGGGCCTTGACCCGAAACAGATCATAGAGATCAGAGATCTGATTAAAAGCCTGAAAAAAAAGCATACAGTTATTTTAAGCTCTCATATTCTTTCTGAGGTCAGTGCGGTCTGCGATTATGTACTGATCATTTCTCACGGAAAGCTTGTGGCAAGCGATACTCCTGATAATCTTGGAAAACTGGCAGCAGGCTCCAACAATCTGAATCTTCTGGTAAAAGGAGAAAAGAGCCGTATCCGTCAGCTTCTGGAGGAAATTTCCGGAGTAAAAGAAATTTCCATAGACAAAAAATCAGATCAGGAAGGCTGGAATGTGACTGTTTCCACAGAAGAAAATAAGGATATCCGTGAAGAAGTATTCTTTAAAATGGCAGAAAACCGTTATCCGATCCTGGAAATGCAGTCTCAGAAGATTTCTCTGGAGGAGATTTTCCTTGAACTTACAGAGGATAATAAAAAGGATTCATCTGATACAAATAACCGGATACAGACAGCCAAAGAGGCGGAAGCTGTGATCAGAGAATCAGAAAACAAGACAGAGGAGGCGGATAAACATGACAGCAGTTTATAAAAGAGAGCTGAGAAGCTATCTTACCTCAATGATCGGATATCTGTTTATCTTTTTTATACTTTTACTGACAGGAATCTATTTTTCTGCCTATCAGCTGGATGCTTCGTATCCCAGATTTGAGTATACATTAAGCGCTCTGACCTTTGTATTTCTGATCAGCGTGCCGATTCTTACCATGAGAACGCTGGCAGAGGAACGAAAACAGAAAACAGACCAGCTTCTTCTTACAGCTCCTGTTTCTGTGGGAAAGATTGTTATGGGTAAGTACCTTGCTCTGGTAACCATCTTTGCAATTCCCATGGCGATCATTTGCCTGTATCCTCTGGTAATGTCAAAATTCGGAACCGTATCCTTTGGAACCGCATACACGGGAATCCTTGGATTCTTTCTTCTGGGATGCGCGAACCTTGCCATAGGCGTATTTATTTCCTCCCTTACAGAAAGCCAGGTTATTGCGGCAGTGTTGACCTTTGTATTTCTGTTTGCCTTTTTTATGATGAACGGAATCTCTTCCTTTTTCTCTGAAGGCGCTCTGTCTACCTGCATTACCTTTGGTCTTCTGATACTGGCGGCTTCGATCATTATTTATACAATGATCAAAAACTTCCTGATCTCTGCAGTGATCTGTCTGATCGGAGAAGCTGCCCTTGCAGTAGTTTATGTGGTAAACAGCAGCTTTTTTGCAGGAGGCATCCAGAAAGCCCTTCAGATATTTAATATAAGCGGACATTTTGATAATTTTGCAAATGGAATTTTTGATGTGAACGGAATCGTATACTTCCTTTCTGTCATTGCAGTATGCATGTTTCTTACTGTTCAGTCCATTGTAAAGAGACGCTGGAATTAAGGAGGTGGGAAGAGTGAAATTAAAAGAAAAACTGAAAAAAAAGCAGCCGGAAAAGAAAAATAAAGGAACCTCAGAAAAAAAATCTTTTAAAGAAAAAATAAAATCCAGTTTTAACGGAAAATATATCAAAAACGGTTCCTACAGTATGCTGATCAGTGTAATTTTTATCGTGATCGTACTTGTGATCAATATGATCGTGAATGCTCTGCCGACAAAGTATTCCGAGATAGATGTCAGCGATCAGAAGCTTTTCAGCATTGGAAAACAGACAGAGGATTTCCTTAAAAAACTGGATAAGGATGTAACCATTTATCAGATCGCTCAGAGCGGAGCTGAGGATGAAACAGTAAGCAAGCTTCTGAAAAAATATGAGGAAGCATCTGATCATATTAAAGTAGAAAAGAAAGACCCTGTTGTAAATCCCAAGTTTACTTCAGAATATACAGACGCAGAGGTTTCTCCAAACAGCCTGATCATTGAATGTGGAGAAAGAAGCAAGGTTGTGGATTACGGCGATATTTATGAATCTTCTGTGGATTATAATACTTACAGTTATACTACTACAGGATTTGACGGAGAAGGTCAGATCACCAGTGCCATCTCCTATGTGACCTTAGAAAATCTGCCGATCCTTTATACACTGGACGGACATGGAGAAAAAGATCTGGACGCTTCCATCCGGGAGGATATTGAAAAGGCAAATATTGAAATCCGCTCCCTGAATCTTCTTACAGAAGAAAGCGTGCCGGAAGATACTGCCTGCCTGATGATCAATTCACCGGCAACAGATATTTCTGAGGATGAGAAAAATGCAATTCTTGAATATCTGGAAAACGGCGGAAAAGCAATGATCTTCTCCGATTACACAGAGGAATCCATGGAAAACTTTGATGCTGTTCTGGAAAACTACGGTGTAGAGCGTGTTGACGGAATTGTAATTGAAGGCGACGCACAGCACTATGCAATGCAGATGCCGTATTATGTTGTTCCTGAAGTAAAAAGCGCAGAGCCTGTTTCCGGCTTTGCATCAGAAGGATATTTTGTCCTTGCGCCATATGCACAGGGCATCCGCAAACTGGACAGTGTAAGAGATACTGTGACAATCGACAGTATTCTGACAACCTCTGACAGCGCTTATTCCAAGGTGGATCTGAACAGTGAAACTCTGGAAAAATCAGAAGAAGATATTGCAGGACCTTTTGATCTGGGAGTAAGTATTACAGAAACGCTCGAAGATGACAAACAGACGCAGATTATTTATTATTCTACGGCAAACCTGATGGACAGCCAGATCAATGCAGCAGTAGCAGGAGGAAATGAACAGCTGATCATGGAATCTCTGAACTGGATGTGCAGCTCTGATGAGGCAGAGACAGTTTCTATTCCATCCAAGAGTCTGCAGGTAACCGCTCTCACACCTACTGCTTATGACGTAAGCTTCTGGAAAATCTGTACAATGGGCCTGATTCCGGGAGTATTCCTTGTAATTGGATTCTGTGTATGGCTGAAAAGGAGAAAAGCATAATGAAAAGCAAGACAGTAAAACTGATTTCCGGAGTTGCTGTACTGGCTGTTCTTTCAGGAACCTACATAGGAGTTACCTCCTATGTGGATTCCCAGGAAGAAAAAGAAGCTGAGGCAGCAGATACCAGTGTCAGTGTTGTAGAAATGGATTCGGAAAAAATTACTTCTGTTTCATTTACTGATACGGAGGGCGCAGAAGAGGTTTTTGAGAAGGACGGAGATAACTGGGTAAAAAAAGACGAGCCAGATTTTCCGGTAAGTCAGGATACCCTTGACGGCGCGGTAAATGCTCTCACAGCGCTGTCAGCAGACCAGAAGCTTGAAGATCCTGAGGATCTCAGCGAATATGATCTGGACAAACCTCAGAACCAGATCACTCTCACGGAAGAGGATGGAAACAGGACTGTTCTTCAGGTGGGAATGAAAAATGAATCTTCCGGTCAGTATTATATGAAAAAATCAGAGGATGACAAAAATGTTTATCTTGTTTCCGCAGTATCTCTGGATCCGTTTATGGGAACTGCCTATGAGTTTGCAGAGGTAGAGAATTTCCCGGCAGTAACCTCAGCAACCATTAAAGATGTAAAAGTGGAAAAAGAAAATGGTTATCAGCTTTCTCAGGACGATGACAGCCTGTACTGGTATGTTTCTGACGGAAAAACCTCTGAGCAGGCAGATACTTCAAAGGTGGGAACAGTAACCTCTGCCATAGGTTCCCTTACCTATGGAGACTTTGTAGATTATAACTGCACAGATCAGGCCAAATACGGCTTTGATGACCCGTATGCAATATCACTGCAACTTATCTGACAGAAGAGGATACAGAGGAAAATACGGACGCTACAGAGGCATCTGAGGGTAAAGATAAGGTAGAGACAGCATCAGAGGCGGAAGAAACCGGTGCGGATGCATCTGAGGAAGACAGTACAGAGGATTCAGATACAGCTTCCGGAGAAAAGGAAGAAGCAGAAGAGCCGGGAACGGACGTATCAGAGGATGACAATGCAGAGGACTCAGGGGAATCCGAAGAAATACCTCAGGTGGAAAAGCAGCTTGTGATTTATGTAGGAGATGAGACGGACGGAAACCGCTATGTAAAAGTCAATGACAGCAAACAGGTGTATACGATTCCTGAAACTTCTCTGACAGATATTACAGATCAGAATGTTTCTGATTTCTACAGCCTGACAGTCAATTACCTGACAGTCAATAATCTGGACAGTCTTGAAGTTCAGTCTGAGGACGGAGCTCATACCGTACAGGTTACAAGAGAAACCGTAAAAAATACAGAAGACAGTACGGAAGAAAGCGCCGGATCCGAGAAAGAAGAGGGTTCCGGAGACACCGGGGAAGCTGTTGCAGATACAGATAAAGAAAATGAAGATGCAGCGGAAAATACTTCTGATGAAAAGACCGGGACTGCAGAAGCGGAAAAAATTTCCTATACTCTTGACGGAAAGGAAATTGAGGAAACAGTATTTACTACTTTCTATAACAAACTGATTAATATGGCAGGTCAGGAACGCCTGACAGAGGAGTATACGCCGGATGAAGCTGCTGCTTTTACCTTTGTTTTCACTGATACAGAGGGACAGAAAACAACCGTAAGCTATTATGAGTACGATTCCAGCTTTTATGCAGCAGTGACAGGCGATAAGGTTTATCTTGTAAACAAAATGGATGTACGTGATCTTACAGACGCATATCAGGAAATGCTGAATACAGATTCTTCTGAAGAAAGCCAAGAAGCATCCTGACCTGTAAAATTACTGGTTATGATTACAGAATGCGGAATGCCCCCGGAAATTAATTTCCGGGGGCATTCTCTGTACAGACAGCTGTATGGAAAAACAGCTGCAGGATCATATCCGGTTCAGTTGTCAATACATTACAGGAAAATTCCGATCTGTTCCAGGAATCTTTCTGGGTCTTCCACATGTGGAAGATGTTTGGTATGGGGAATCGTAACGGATTCCACAGAAGGATTAATGCTGCGATAGCTGTCTACAACAGCGGCTCCATTATTTTCAGCTTCGCCTTCGATAATAAAAATACTGTTGTCAATGGACTTCAGTGCAGGAAGGATATTAATGTTCATAAAGCGGGAAGCTTTGCTGGCATAGGCAGCCTTTGCCTGACATCCGCCTCTGTGAGCAGCTTCATAATAAGCGTCAAGAAGATTCTGATCCATGTGGAAGGGATCAAAAACCATATTTTCAATAAAAAAGTCTGAAGTATTTACTCTGGAGACAATGATGTGGTAGACAAGTGTTCCAAATACAGGGATTTCCAGAAAATATTTCAGCAGACGGTCTTTTCTGGACGGCATCTGTGTCAGATTGCCGGGGGCAGGCGGATTCACAAGAATAAGCCTGTTGAAAAGACTTTTTTCATTGCGGCAGGCCATAACGGCAAAGGAGCCGGAAAAACCACTGGTGATCACATCAGTTTTTTCTCCGATCACATTTCTGATAAAGTCACAGATTACCTGTACATAAACAAAATTAGTATAGGTCATGCCCGGCTTTTCAGAGCGTCCGCAGCCCAGAAGGTCAATGGTGTATACCGTATGCTCCATGGCAAGCTCTTCTTCGATTCTGTTCCATTCATAGCCGCAGGCTCCGGGAAGCATATCATGGATAAGGAGAACAGGACTTCCGCTTCCTTTTTTTGTATAAAAAATTTCTCCAAAACGCCATTTATAATAGTTTCGTCTGTTGGAGTCAAGCATTTCCTTCAGAGACGCAGATGCGGCAATGATCTTGTTTGCAATGTGGATGATGGCTGTTGCGGAGGAGAACAGCACTGCAAAAGTGGCTAAACGGTTCTTGTTTTTCTTCATATGAGACCTCCTTTTCACGTGATCTGAATGCAATTATTATACGTCAAAACAATGTATTTTACAATGCTATAAAAGAGAAAGAAGCTTTTCTACATCCTCTCTGGCAGTTGCCCAGCTTGTGGCAAATCGAATGACAGTATGCGTATCGTCTGCCTTTTCCCAGAAGCTGTATACAACATGGTTTTTCAGCTCTTCCAGTCTGCTGTTTTCCATAACCAGAAACAGCTGATTGGTAGGAGAGCTGTTATAAAAGGTATATCCTTTTTTACGAAGCCCTTCTCTCAGAAGAGCTGCTGTTTCAATGGCATTTCTGCCTGTTTCCTTATAGAGCTCATCTGTGAAAAGAGCGTCAAACTGCACGCCGCACAGCCTTCCTTTGGCAAGAAGGGCTCCGTGCTGCTTGATCTGAGTGAGGAAATGTGCAGGTGTATTATTTTTTGTAAAAACAACAGCTTCTCCGCACAGCGTACCGGCCTTGGTACCTCCAATATAAAAAACATCGCACAGATCTGCAATATCAGGAAGCGACAGTTCATTTTCCGGGCAGGCAAGGCCTGTAATAAGACGGGCGCCATCTATATAAAGGGGCAGCTTAAAATGGCGGCATACCTGAGAAAGCTCTTTCAGCTCATCCTTTGTGTAAAGAGTTCCGTATTCAGTGGGATGAGAAATATATACCATTCCCGGGAATACCATGTGCTCATGGCTGTCATCTCCAAGAAAAGTTTCCATATAAGCCTCCAGCTCCCGGGCGCAGAGCTTTCCGTCATGCTGAGGCAGCGTAAGAACCTTGTGACCTGTAAATTCAATGGCGCCGGCCTCGTGAACACTTACATGGCCTGTCTCAGCAGCAATCACGCCCTCATAGCTTTTAAGCACAGAGTCGATTACAGTCTGGTTTGTCTGAGTTCCTCCCACCAGAAAATAAACTTCGGCTTCCGGGCATTTACACAGATCCCGGATTTTATTTTTGGCAAGATCTGTGTAGCGGTCAGAGCCATAGCCGGATAAATGTTCCATATTTGTATCCATAAGCCTCTGAAGAATTTTGGGATGAGCACCTTCGGAGTAATCGTTTTCAAAGTATAACATAGATAAGCCTCACTTTCCTTTGTGTGTTAAAATCAGATTGCCGCAGGCAGTCTGAAATAAGATTTGCTGTTCGCTACGAAACAGTTTATCACGAATTGAAAAGTGGTACAATATGGGCTTTCTTGAGTTTCCGCAGTTTTATCCACAGTCACCTGTTTT
>NZ_HF999044.1:1903-6981 GCF_000433815.1 Blautia sp. CAG:257 | reverse complement strand
AATGTATTATATAACTTTAACACATCAATTTCAACTAAGTGCGGAAAGAACCGCTTAATTTTTGGGTAACTACAAATTTATCTTTTTTTCATTCATAATGATAGAAAATAGTTTTTTACTCCATCATCTTGATAGGAAGTAGATTTTTACTACAATTGGAGGTTTCATTATGAATGGTAAACGTACTCCAGGCCGTTCCCTGGATGAATGGCTGGAACTGGTGACATCCTGCAGGCAAAGCGGTCTTACCGATGCTGCCTGGTGTCATGAAAATGGGATTTCTCCCAGCTGTTTTTACAATGCTGTCAGCAGGCTTCGCAAAAGAGCCTGTGAGATACCAGAACCATCTGGAAAAGCAAGCACTCTCGATTTTACATCCCATAAACAGGATGTAGTCCGGATTGCTATAGAGCCGGAGCATACTCCGGCGGAACTGGTTTCAATGGGAAAAAACCGTTCGCTGTACCTTGACAATCCACATACGATTGAAATCGAAGCAAATGGACTTCGGATCCGCATAAGCAATACTGTCCAGCCGGTTTTATTAAAAACTCTGATGGCTGTGCTCAGGGAGTCCACATGCTAGCGGATATCTCGAATGTCGATGCAATCTACCTTGTCTGTGGAAGAACAGATATGAGAAAGTCCATTGATGGTCTTTGTGCCATCATTCAGGATCAGTTCTCTATGGAAATCGACCATGCACTCTATCTCTTCTGCGGTAGAAAATGTGACCGGATCAAAGCAATCTTGAAGGAACCGGATGGGATCGTCATGATCTATAAAAGACTGACAGTTCAGGGTTCTTACCGATGGCCACGAGATAAATCGGAGGTACGAAATCTTACCTGGAGGGAATTTGACTGGCTGATGTCCGGCATCGATATCGAGCAGCCAAAAGCAATCAGAACATCTTAAAAAGCCAGCTTGAATCTGCACACAAAAGTACCGGATTCCCTTGTATTTTCGGCACTTTTCAGGCTTTTACACACCTTGTTTTTCTATGAAAATCCTCTGTTTTCTGGTATACTGGTATAATAGAAGCATCAGAAAAGGGAGGAAAAAGCAGTGGCTAACAGTTCCAAAGACCTTCAGCTTCGTGAGCTGAAAGATATGATCACAGATCTTAGAAACATGATAAAGACACTTCAGGCAACTGTGGATGCTGCCAACAAACGGGAAGAAGCTCTTATTCAGGAGAGAGACCATCTGAAAGACGAGATTCGTCTTCTCCGCAAGAAGCTTTTTGGTTCCTCAAGTGAAAAACGTGTGATTGATTTTCCTGGTCAGTTAAACCTTTTTAATGAGGCGGAGCTGGAACAGGATCCCTCGGCTGCGGAGACAGAAGAACTTGCCGCAACACTTCCGGAAGAATCTCCTAAAAGTTGTACTTGATTTCTCCTGGTGTAATGATTTCTCCTGTAGAAATATCAATCTTTAATGGTGTGATTACTCCATCAAATTTCGTTTCCATGCTTACACGAACACCCGGATAATCTGCTTTTTTCCATGATTTCCGATATCCCTTTGATTCAAAACGATGCACTATCGTCCAGTGGAATTGATATGATTTTGGATATAATCATCTCCTTAACAGGCTAACTGTTTGATAAATTTCAGATTTTTTTAATTTCTTAAACCAGAATTTTATTTATTCTCTCTTACTACTCTACAGGGATTTCCATAAGCTATGACATTATCAGGAATATCCTTTGTCACAATGCTTCCTGCTCCAATAACAACATTATTTCCGATTGTAACCCCGGGCATAATAATTGCTCCGCCACCAATCCATACATTATTACCAATAATCACTGGTGCGGTTTGTGTTTTGCAAAATTCAAATGATCCATCTTCTTTAGGCTCACCAAAACGGTCACTCGCATTTGTTGGATGAAATGCTGTATATATTTGTACATTTGGTGCAATTAAAGCATTATCTCCTATACGAATAATATTATCATCTAAAAAAGTACAATTCATATTTACTTCACAGTTGTTTCCAAAATAAATATTATTACCATAATCAACATAAAAAGGTGCTGTTATCCATAAGTTTTTACCTTTGCCACCCAGAAGCTCAGTTAGAATTCTTTCCTTTTCATCTGCCTGAGCAGAGTTGGTTTGATTATAATCTCTTACTAAGTCTTTAGCTTTATGCCATTGTGCTAATAATTCAGGATCTCCACAATCATATAATTCTCCTGCCAACATTCTTTCTCTTTCAGTCATAACTGTCTCCACATTTTCTAAGTTGCCGCTTTATCATTAATACCAAATAGTCCCTCAAGCTTATAATATCTTTTCCGCCGGGAGTTACTGTAACGTAATCTGCCGTAAGCCCTTTATTCCACAAAATATCTCCCATTCAAGGTAAATATCCCGAATCCCATAGTCAGATCTCTCTTTTTAATATATCTCTGCTCCAAATGGCATCAGCGCAAGCTTGGCAAGCTTAAACTGCTGAAGTCCGAAGGGGATTCCAATAACTGTCACACAGAGGATCACGCCCATAACCGCGTGTTCGATCGCCAGAGGCAGACCGGAAACGATCAGCCATATAATGTTCACAAGAAGGGATACTGCTCCTCCGCCGTAACGCACTTCTTTCCCAAAGGGAAAACAACTGAGAGAAGCAAACTTAAAGCACTGCATACCTATGGGAATACCTACAACAGTAATGCACCAGAGACATCCTGTCACGCACCAGCTAAGGGCGCTGATCGCTCCTCCGAATATGAACCATAACAAGTTTCCAAGACAACCCATTTACTGACCTCCTGATTCCTTTTTGTTTTCTTTGAATATGATACCTTACTTATGAAGTATACCATATTCTTCTGCATATCCGTAATATGCTTTTTGTTAATACCTATAATGCCTAAAATGAAATTTTAAATTCCACCGCATGCCCCTTATGCGGTGGAATTTACCTGCGCACAGTTGATATTTACTCTTTCATACAGAAATGTTATGATTATCTCTCCTTCTGACAGCAGTAGAAGGAGGAACATTATGAGTAAATATATTCCTGATAATCAGAAAATTCCTGTTGCATTCTGTTCCCTAATTCATTAAGATAAGTTCATAATGTAATTTTACAGACAGGAAAGAGATGATTATGAACAAAAAACAACAGACAGACCTTACCAATGGTCCTATTGTACAAACTCTGGCAAAGCTGGCTTTGCCTATTATGGCTTCCTCCTTTCTGGGAACAGCCTACAACATCACCGATATGGCATGGATCGGTGTTCTTGGTTCCAAGGCAGTGGCAGGTGTGGGAATGGGGGGCATGTATGTATGGCTTTCCCAGGGGCTCTGCTCTCTGGCCCGCATGGGCGGTCAGGTCAATGTGGCCCAAAGCTGCGGACGGGGAGATACAAAGGCAGCCAGGGATTACGCCTCTGCGGCCCTTCAGCTTACCTGTATTTTTGCCTTTTTGTTTTCTGCAGTGTGCCTGATCTTTACTGGGCCGCTTCTGGATTTTTTTCATCTGGGAGACCCGCAGACCTATGCGCATGCGGAAATTTATATGAAGATCACCTGTGGACTGGTTATTTTTTCCTACCTTAATTATACCCTTACCGGAATTTATACAGCTCAGGGAAATTCAAAAACACCGTTTATCGCCAATCTGATCGGGCTGGTCATGAATATGATCCTGGATCCGCTTCTGGTTCTGGGTATCGGCCCCTGTCCCCGTCTGGAGGTTGCCGGCGCTGCAATTGCAACTGTTACTGCTCAGTTTATTGTTATGGCTGTGATGATCGCAGGGGTTTTCCAGAAAAAAAATCAGGATAATGTTCTCCGCCATGTGCATCTGTTCTCCATACAGGATCGCGCCATCTATCATTCTATCTGCAGAATCGGAGGTCCCACTGCTCTTCAGGGAACTCTTTACTGTATGATCTCCATGGTGCTTACCCGTATGGTTTCTGCATTTGGACCCGGAGCCATTGCCACCCAGAGAGTGGGAGGACAGATTGAGTCTATCTCCTGGAATACTGCAGACGGTTTTGCCACAGCCCTGAACTCTTTTGTAGCACAGAATTATGGCGCAGGAAAAACAGACCGGATACGAAAGGGCTATAAGGTGTCCATGAAGATCATGATTACCTGGGGTGTTATTGTAACCGCAGTTTTTGTCCTGTTCCCACGGCAGATCTCTTCTCTGTTTTTCTACGAACCGGAGGTTCTGGAAATTGCGGTCGGATATATGATCATTATCGGTCTGGGCGAAGCCTTCCTCTGCGTGGAAATGCTTACCATCGGAGCACTGTCCGGTCTTGGGAAAACAAAAATCTGCAGTATCATCAGCATCCTGCTTACCGGTTCCCGCATTCCCCTGGCGCTTGTCCTTACCGGTACCTCACTTGGTCTGACCGGTATCTGGTGGGCTCTGACTCTGACCTCTATCGCCAAGGGAATTGTATTTAACCTTACTTTCCGCCAGGTCAGTCACAGACTGGAACAATAAAATGATAAAAAAGGATATCCCCTTCAGATTTGTCATCTGACAGAAAGGATATCCTTTTTCATTTCTGTTATTCTGCTTTCTATTATGCGGCTGATTCCTCAGTCACTGTCTCCGGTACCTCTGCTGCTGCCGCATCAGGAGCTGTAAGCATCATCTGTAACTGATTAATCAGTTCTTCCGGAACGCCTGCTGCGCCTAAATTCGTAAGAACCGTTGTCCAGTCCAGTCCTTCCGCAAATGCAGTCATATCTTCTTCACTTTCTACACTGAGAGCTGCATCAAGAACTGCCTGATCCGGCATTTCAACACTTTCTCCTGACGCTTCATAGCCGCCTGTTACTGACAATGTTACAACAGGAGCGCCTGAACTTGTAAGTGAAAGATCTACCTGTGAGGTCTGTGCTGCTGCATCAGAAATAATATTTGCAGTCAGTCCAAAGGCTGCCAGCGGATTGGGTTCCTCCTCTGTTCCTGTATCCAGAAGCGAGAAATTAAAGGAACCGTTCATATATCCCGGAGCTTCTGTATCTGATTTCAGATTATTTACACCGATTCCAACAGTTTTTACTCCGTCAAAAGCAAGAAGATATTCTCCTGT
>NZ_HF999044.1:0-1841 GCF_000433815.1 Blautia sp. CAG:257 | reverse complement strand
GGAACCGATAAGCGTAATGGAACTGGTGTCAAGCCACAGTTCAAAATACAGTGCTGAATTTCCGTCTGCTGACGGATTCTTCCAGGAAATCAGCGGATAGCTTTCTGTTCCTGTCTCATCTGTAAAGCCAAATTCACGTCCTACGATCTTTCCTTCTGCATTTGTCCAGATTTTTGAATTGAACATTGCAGCCTCCGGATTAATCTCCTCGGAGCCTTCCTCCGGAAGGTCTGCCAGCGCGCTGTCCGCGCCTGCCACAAGCTGAGCATAAAGGTCTTCTCCGCCTCCGGCCTCTGACCACATATCCAGAAGGCCTTTCAGCTCCTGATCTTCTTTTGCAGTAGTCAGGACTTCCCTTAAAATGGAAAGTACTTCCTGCTCTGTAAGGATTTCTTCATAAACAGTGCAGTCCTCGCTGACACCCTCTACAGAAAGAGCTTCTTCCGTAACTGTCTCATCTCCGAAATTTTCAATCAGGATATTTCCATAACGATCAAGCAGAGTACTGAGCGTTTTGGTGTCCGGAAGAACGGTTGTCATATCAGAAACAATCTTTAAATAAGTTTCTATGGAAGCCTGATATTCTTCCATATAGGCCTGATATGCCGCGATATCCTCTTCGGACATTGCCCCTGTTTCATCTGCAATTGTCTCTTCCATGGAAGGAATCAATGGAATTGCCATATAGTTCTGAGAAAGCTCCGGAATCTGGAAATATTCCGTCATATTTGCCAGATCCATACAGATATTCATGGTGCCCACAGGTGCATCGTTTAAAAGAATATCTGCATTTATCGCTTCTTTGCCGTCTTTTATGATTTCCGTCATATCCATAGTGACAGTATTCAGCCAGGAAAAATCCATTCCCACCATAGCGCCGAGAACTGCTTTACCGGTTTCTTCCACTGTCAGTTTCATCTTTGCGTTAAAGCCTGTTTCCTGTCCCTTTTCATACTGTGCCATAACTGCATCCCAATATGCGGAAAAACCTGCAACCAGCTTATCCAGAGCTGCTTTTTCTGTCTCCTTATAGGAAGCAGCAAAAACCTGGCTTGTACCAGATAAAACCAGCGCTGATGCCGCCGCTGCCGCGGTCAGTTTTTTCATTATCTTTCTGGTTCGATTCATAGGGGAATCCTCCTCTCATTTTTCAGAATCATGTAATGATCTGTTCTGATTGAATATGGTGCTATTTTAACATGAAGCCGTTTACTAAGCAACAAAATTCTACAAAATATTCTAAAAACTCTATAAATGTTTGCCTTTTTACATGTTTTTGCACATATCAGAACCCCTGTGTTTTATCATATTCAGAAAAAGTCACAAAAATACATATTTGCATTTACTCTGTCCTGTTCTGATACGGAATGTATTTTTTCATTGTAATTTTTTCATGGGAAGTTCCTTCAAACTCCAGCTCTTCCGTCTGTTTCCATTCAGACAGATCCAGCGTCATAAAAAGCTGCGCCGGATAGATACGGTTCCAGCAGAAAAGGATCAGCTCTTCCGTTCTTTCCTTATAGTTTCCCGGATCTACTGTCTCCATCAGAGCAAAATCCCCTGATTCTGCCTGATCCGGAAAATTCTCATGACACTGCACTGTTACTCC
Source organism: Blautia sp. CAG:257 (assembly GCF_000433815.1). NCBI lineage: Bacteria > Bacillati > Bacillota > Clostridia > Lachnospirales > Lachnospiraceae > Blautia > Blautia sp. CAG:257. The sequence goes on along the minus strand of NZ_HF999044.1, from coordinate 232 downwards.
GTGCATATTTCCGTACAAAGAGCTGGAATACTCATTCATCCAGAGTATTTTTCCCTGGCAGAGCTCCTGTATCTTTTCTGTCACAGTCTGGTCTCTGCTCTGTCTTCTGTGATTAAAAAGCATCCCGTTTCTGTCATCCACACATGCGATTACCTTCAATTTTTTACCCCCTGACATTTCATAAGTAATCTGACTAGTATAGAATAAATTAAATCTCTACTATATATTTTGA
>NZ_HF999043.1:0-1367 GCF_000433815.1 Blautia sp. CAG:257 | reverse complement strand
GGCAGGAGGGAATGGCGCAGGCTCTGGTCAGTTTGCTGCGGGCATAACAATAAAAGTAGTTCAGGGGCAGGAAATTGTGATATACTTGCAGAAAAAGAAAGGCTTATAAGGGAGGAGTACATATGAAGGCAGGTAAATTAAACGGACAGATAACAATAGGAGTATTTTCATCTTCATCTCCTGTTTCGGCAACAGTTCCGGTACGTTATGACCGGGGCATAGAGTATTTAAAGTCCAGAGGCTATGAGATGATACACGGAAGTTTACAGGGAAAACAGGATTTTTACAGATCAGGGACTATTCAGCAGCGGGCAGAGGAATTTAATAATCTGCTGTATAACGAAAAAGTGCAGATTTTGATGGCATCCATTGGAGGAAATAACACAAATTCGATTCTTCCGTATATTGATTATGAATATTTGAAAAAACATCCGAAAATAATTATCGGGTATTCAGATACCACTGCGCTGCTTCTTGCCATTTATGCGAAAACCGGACTGGTGACATTCTACGGCCCTGCAGCAGCGTCTTCCTTTGGGGAACTGCCGCCTTTTGTGGACCGGACCTTTGAGTACTTTGATTCCATGGTAAAAGGCAGGATCACCTGTCCTTATGAGTATCCGATGCCGGAGTTCTGGACAGATGAATTTATTAAATGGGATGAACAGGATCGTTCAAAGGCGCAGTACAAAAATGACTGGATCTGCGTAAAGCCGGGAGTATGTCAGGGAAGGCTCATCGGTGGAAACCTGAATACCATGGAGGGATTTTTTGGAACAGAGTATATGCCTGAGATCCGGAAGGGAGATATTTTGTTTATAGAGGATTCCCTGAAGGATGCATGTACCATTGAGCGTTCCTTCTCATTGCTGAGGCTTGCCGGAGTATTTGACAGGGTAAGCGGAATTATCCTGGGAAAACATGAGAAATTTGACGATAACGGAACAGGAAGAAAGCCTTACGAAATTCTGCAGGAGGTTCTGGGAGAAACAGAGATTCCGGTTCTGGCAGAGTTTGACTGCTGTCATACACATCCCATGTTTACACTGCCTCTTGGCTGCCAGGTAAGGCTGGATGCGGAGAATAAAACTGTTTCCCTGCTGGAAAGTCCGTTTGTACAGTGAGATCAGAGAAGCCAGTTTCTTTTTTTACATTTGTGAAGGCGTCTGAGGTAAAGGATGTGAAAAAGTATAATCATGCAGTGTCAGTTTTTTGGAGTGCAGGTACAGTTTTATTTGAAATACTGGGGATTCCGCTGCTGTTTATCAGGCAGAATTCGCCCTGGGCAATTTTTCTGGTGCTGGGAATAATGTTCTGGGGAATAGGAATCAGCGTTGCGTATATGCGGATTGAAGCCAGGTATAAAA
>NZ_HF999042.1:0-1595 GCF_000433815.1 Blautia sp. CAG:257 | reverse complement strand
ATGTCCTACAAGTGAGTGGTTCTTTCCAGGAAAATATCCGGAACAACACATTCCGAAAACTTCGGTGGATCGTAAGTTTAATGAATTCTGGAATGCAACGGAACTTTCAAAACAAACAGACAAAAAGCCGACTGTACATAGTCTTCGTCATGCATATGTTACAAAACGAATGAATCTATGGATGAAATCCGATACTGATTTGAAAGTAATGATGCCATATCTCAGCCAATATCTGGGACATAAAGGACCAGTTGAGACGTATTACTATTACCATCAGGTACAGGAGATTTTTGAAACTATACGCAGAAAAGATAAGATTTCATCAAGGGTAATCCCGGAGGTGCGATATGAAAAAGACTGATTATGATCATCTATTCTTTTCCAGAACACGGGATTTTCTGGATATCTATCTGTCAAAACAATGCAGTCGAAGTCCTTACACTGTAAAAACTTACCGTGATGCACTTACTGTCTTCCGGAGATATGTTACTCATCAGGGAATATCTCTGAAAAGATTTTCATTCGAGGACTGTACACGTGATTTCATGCTTAGCTTCATGGAATACCTTCTGCAGGAAGGTTATGAAAAAGCTACCTGCAACCAAAGGCTTGCCGCAATCAAAGCTTACCTGTGGTATGTGGCAGATGAAAACATTGATTATCAGCAGACTGCATTGGCAGTTTCACATGTACCTTTTCTGAAAAATCCTGAGAAGGTTAAGGAAGTCATTTCCGAGGATTGTTTAAAATCGCTCCTTTCAGCACCGGAACATTCAAAAATCGGAATACGAGACACTACAATCATGGTTATCCTATACGATTCTGCCATCCGGCTCAGTGAACTTTTAAATCTAAAAATCTCAGATGTTAATCTGCAGAAATCCACCCCTTACCTGAGAATCCATGGCAAGGGAGATAAGGAGCGCATCGTATCAATTTCAGATAACACTGTTGCTCACATAAAACGATACATGAGGTATTACCATGAGGAGTCTATTCTGACAATGGATTACCTGTTTTACACAATCATACACGGGCAGCCACATCAGATGTCTCCCAGCAATGTAGAACGCATAATCAATAAATATGCAGATATGATTCGAAACAAACATCCAGACCTACCTCAAAAAGTTCATCCGCATATGTTCCGGCGAACCAGAGCGACAGATTTATATCAGAGTACTGTCGATCTTGAGCTGGTTTCCAGAATACTTGGACACTCATCAACTCAAACAACACGTATCTATGCAAGACCATCATTGGAGATGATTAGAACTGCCATGGATAACAGTACAACCACAGTTGAGGTGGAAGAAGCGATGTGGCCTGATAATGAAGATGAACTGGCCCGATTGTTTGGTCTGAGATAATTTATTTATCCTCATCTTTTTGTTGAATTACCCTGATATTTAAGCTAATTTTGGCAAAAGATGAGGATAAAAATAAACTGAGGATAAGCTAAGATTGTTGGATAAACTGCAATGACCATCTTCCAGATAGGTCATCAGGGTGTCTTTCCGATTTTGGGCATAGTTCACCGCTTTCGCCAAACGGGTTCCCTTGTTTGGACGCTGTTGATCCAGCCAAATCCAGAA
>NZ_HF999041.1:0-1120 GCF_000433815.1 Blautia sp. CAG:257 | reverse complement strand
CTGCTTTTTGCAGCGGAAATATTCTTCAATGCGCCATCTGGAAAAATAAAGCTTTGCCACCTTTATCACATCATTTTTCGATTTAATCTCTTTATTGGTTGCAAGCATCATAGGGTGCTCCGTAACGCCATAAACAAGGACTAAATAAATATTTTTTCTGGATGCAGTGATCTGTACTTTTACATGGGAAAGATAAGCCTCGTGCTCTTTCCCTTTGTAGAAAAGAGGAAGCTTTACTTTGCCTTTTCTCCGGTTGCGCAGTTCGGTGGCAAATACCCATTTATTATGATATAAAAGCTTCCGCTTTGCAGTCAGACGGATGACATATTCCTGGTCCATGGAGTCCAGCTTGAGGAACATCTTGTTATCGTCATAGCCCCGGTCCATGACAAAGGTTGCTTTATCAAATCGTGCAGTTGCACGCTCCATGGCAGAAAAAGTAATGTCATTGATGGATGTAAAGCTTTTTTCCTTTGAAGAATGTATTTCTGAAAAAAGACTGACCGGATGATTGCTGTTGGTCAGTACAGTGGCTTCTGTGACATGATACCCTTTTTTATAAACATTTTTTGCAGCAGTACTCTCAGAACCATCGCGTACCCGTCCAAGAGACTCAAATTTATAACCATTCGGTTTTACAACATCACTGTCATCGATATGAATGACAGGGTGAGCCGGACACCATTTTTTTATGTTGTCCAAATAAGCATTTAAAGCGTCTTTTGGTGTGCCTTTTGATAAATGTCTGGAAAGGCGGTCTACGCTATTAATCTTTTGGGAACGCTCATGTAACTGGTCAACAATGTCTGTAAGCAGACAACTGTTGGAAGCAAGCATACCATAATTCATGTCAGCCATAAACTTTCGTTCCGGTTTGGGAAGCTTTTTGGAAAATTTATTGGAAAAAGTTAAAATTTCCCGTTTCATTTGGTAGGTTTTTGATGTAAAATTAGCCATAAGGGATCCTTTCTCTTTTTGTTTAGTAAAGTTATCGTTTGGTCACTTTAATTTTACACCAAAAAGAGATAGAATTCCTTATATTTTGGGCATTTTTGAAAAGTTGTGTATAAACAGCAAGACTGGTTGGGTGTTCTGTGGACAGAACTGCGGAAACTCAAGA
>NZ_HF999040.1:5825-6735 GCF_000433815.1 Blautia sp. CAG:257 | reverse complement strand
TTTATCACTTCCGGGGAGCAAGACCGGAGATCATGCTGAATTTTACAAAGGATTATCCGGAAGCAGAAACGGTGGTCTTAAATGTAAACTACCGGTGTACAAAAAGAATCCTTGGATCAGCCATGAATGTGATCGGAGAAAATAAAACACGTTTTAAAAAAGAGCTGTCCACTCCCAATCCGGAGGGTGAACCGGTAAGTATTCTGGAATTTCCCAATCCCAGAGAAGAATATATGGAGATTACCGGTGAGCTGCGCAGGAGACTGGATGCAGGCGATGATCTGAAGGATACGGCAATACTTCTCCGGACAAATCAGGAGGCAGAAGGCCTTGTGGGAGCTCTGATGGAGCGTCAGGTACCTTTTTCCATGAAAGAAACTCTGCCCAATCTTTTTCATCACTGGATATGCAGAAATATGATGGCATATATGAGACTGGCAGCCGGGCAGAACTGCAGGAAAAATTTTCTGGAGATCATGAACCGTCCCAACCGTTATCTTTCACGGGAGGCTCTGGCGATTTCAAATGAACTGTCTTTTGAGCAGCTGAAGGAATTTTATAAGAATAAGGACTGGATGTGCGACAGGATCACCACCCTGGAAACCCATCTCAGGATTCTGAAGGGGCTGCCCCCTTATGCGGCTATAAATTTTATCAGAAAAGGTATGGGATATGAAGAATACTTGCATGAATATGCACGTTATCGTAAAATAAAACCAGAGGAATTAAGTGAGATCCTGGACCGCCTTCTGGAAAGAGCAAAAGGAATAAACAGTCTGGAAGAATGGGAGACTTACATAGAAGATTATACGAAGAGACTGAATGAACAGGCAAAGAAGCAGGAAAAAGAGACAGAAGGAGTTCTGATCTCCACCATGCACGGAGTAAAGGGGCTGGAATTTGACCGGGT
>NZ_HF999040.1:0-5710 GCF_000433815.1 Blautia sp. CAG:257 | reverse complement strand
ACTGTTTTATGTTGGTATGACCAGGGCAAAAAAAAAGCTCACCTTGTGTTACGTGAAGCGGCAGTACGAAAAGGACAGAGAACCGTCCAGATTTTTAAAGGAGGCAGGAGTATGAAAGCAGTCATTTATTTTACAGAGATCCCCCCACAGTATGAGCACAAAAATATGGGGCATATGGCAGGAGAAAAGCTTCTGGAAGAAGCGCTTCTGAAAGAATATGGACGGAAGCTTGCTTTTGAGCCAAGAGCAAAAGGCGAGCATGGAAAGCCGTTTTTTACTTTACAGCCCAAAATTCATTATAACATCAGTCATTCCGGAAAGTACGTGGTGTGTGTGATCGCCGGAGAAGAAGTGGGAATTGATATTCAGGAACACAGAGAACTGGATTATGAAAAAGGCCTGCAGAGACTGGTTCCGGAATCTATGCTTCAGGAAATTCTGGAGTCAGACCATGTAAAAGAATCTTTTTATGATCAGTGGGTGCTTCGAGAGGCGTATATGAAATGGACGGGCGAGGGATTTTCCAGAGATCCCCGTACAATCCCAATGGACAGAGGCTCTTATGCCATGCTGGAAATGGAGCCAGGCTACAGTGGGGCTGTGTGGTCAGAAGATCCTCTGGAGATCAGATGGGAGTATCTGGAAATAAGTATTCCGTAAAATCCGGTAATGAAACAGAGATTGTCCTCATATATTATGTGTAAAGAGGGGGGAGGACAATGGAGGCCAGTCAGATCCAGAATCTGTTTGCCGGAAATATCCGGCGGCTTCTTGTCCAGACGGAGATCGATTACGACAGATTGTACGAGATCCGTCTCCGGGCAGGAAGGCCGCTGTTTCTCACTTATGATAAAGGCGAATGTTTTTTAAGAACAAAGGGCAGGGAGCCGTATGTGGTAACAAGAGAGGATCTGAAAGAGACACTGGAATACGTAAGCGGGTATTCTCTGTACGCCTATGAGGATGAACTTCGCCAGGGATATATGAGCGTACAGGGAGGCCACAGGGTAGGGGTTACCGGAAAAGTGATCCTGGATGGCGACCGGATCAGGGGAATGAAATATATTTCCTGTATCAATGTGCGTCTGACTCATCAGATACCAGGATGCGCAGACGCTGTAATGCCCTATATCCGAAAAGAAAAATGGACAGCCCATACACTGATCATCTCACCGCCCAGATGTGGAAAAACCACACTTTTAAGGGATGTGATCCGACAGCTCAGCAATGGCTTCGGAAAGATTCCGGGTGTTACAGTTGGCGTGGTGGATGAGAGAAGCGAGCTGGCAGGCTGCTATCAGGGCATCCCCCAGAATGACCTGGGAATGAGAACGGATGTGCTGGACTGCTGTCCGAAAGCCCAGGGAATGCAGATGCTGATACGAGCCATGTCCCCGGCGGTAGTGGCAGTGGATGAGCTTGGAAAGGAAGAGGACTTCCGCGCAGTGGAAGCGGTGATCCACAGTGGGTGCAGACTGATCGCCACTGCCCATGGAGAGAATGTGGAAGCTGTGCTTGCCACACCCTTTTTTGCAGGGCTGAAAAAAATGCGAGTATTTGACAGATATATTGTTCTGGGAAAAGAAAAAAGAGCCGGTATTATCAGGGGGATTTTTGACGGAAGGGGAGTTCCATGCTGAAATTTGCAGGCATTCTCATGATTTTTATTGCAGGGACCGGCATGGGGACTGCAAAGAGTATGGAGCTTACAAAAAGAGAGCGGAATCTGAAAAAATTCCTGTGGCTGACCTCATGTTTAAAGGGGACAGTGCGCTGCGGCAATAGCTGTTTTCCTGAGGCGTTTCTGGAAATTTCAGAAAAGTTTGACGGTATGTACCAGGAGTTCCTTCAGAGTCTTGCGGACAGGCTGAAAGGTCAGAAAGGTCAGACCCTTGGACAGATTTTCCGGGACTGTGCAAAAAAAGAGTTCCGGACCGCAGGTTTTTCTGCAGAAGAAATGGAACTGATCGCTTCTCTTGGAGACAGGCTTGGCTATCTGGACAGAGAAATGCAGCTAAGGCAGCTGGATATTTTTGAGGAAGAGCTGTGCAGGAGGCTGGATTTTCTGGCCTGCCAGCTTCCGGAAAAAAAGAAACTATGCCGGAATTTGGGGATTCTGGGAGGGATTTTTCTGGGAGTGCTTTTGTGGTAGGAAGAAAACTGTGCAGAGCTTGGGAAAGGAGGACGATTTGGAAGTCGGTATTATTTTTAAAATAGCGGCAGTGGGAATCCTTGTTTCTGTTCTTTCTCAGATACTGAAACACAGTGGCAGAGATGAGCAGGCGTTTCTGGTAAGTCTTGCCGGACTTCTGGTGGTTCTCTTCTGGATCGTTCCCTATATATACGATCTGTTTGAAAGTATACAGACTCTTTTTGTTATGTAGCCGGAGCAGATGCGGAAGGAGCGGAGCATGGATATTATAAAGATTTCTCTTCTTGGTGTATGCGGCGTAATGCTTGGATTTTTTCTGAAAGGAACAAAGCCGGAATACGCTGTTTTTGTAACTGTGGGAATCGGGATTATGATCCTGGGGCTTGCAGCAGGAAAGATAGAGTATATATTTTCAGCGGTGGATCGGCTGAAAGACAGCCTTCCTCTGGATGAAGGCTATCTGGCAACGCTGATAAAAATGATCGGTATTACCTACATCGGACAGTTTTCTGCAGGAATATGCAGAGATGCAGGGCATCAGGCAACGGCAGGACAGATCGAGCTGTTCTGTAAGCTGTCTATTATGGTCCTCAGTATTCCTGTGCTGATGGCGCTTCTGGATACGATCCAGAAGTTTTTTGTATGAAGAGGCTTTATAAAACTGGGATTTTTGTTTTATGCACCGCATTTATCATCTTTTGCGGAACAAAAGTCGTACAAGGGGCAGAAGAGGCTGATACGGCAGAGCAGATCCAGGGGGAGCTTCTTTCGGAGCTTGATTTCGGTCAGGTTCAGAGGATGCTGGACGAGCTTTTGGGGACAGAAAGCTTTTCTTTTCAGGAAGCTCTGAAGAAATTAATAAACGGGGAAGAAGCGATTTCAAAAGAGACAGTGCAGGAATTTCTGCGCGGTCTTTTTTTTTCCGGTTTTGAGAGAGAGAGGGAGCTGTTTGCAAAAATTCTGGTGCTGGTGATTCTTGCGGCAGTGTTTACAAATTTTGCTTCTGTGTTTGAAAACGGACAGGTGGGAGATGTCAGTTTTTATGTGGTGTATATTCTTCTGTTTACGCTTCTGATGGATTCTTTTTATGAAAAAACACGTTCGCTGCATCATACGATCTCATGGATCGTGGAATTTATGAAGGCGCTGTCTCCGGCATATTTTATGACAGTGGCGGCATCTTCCGGAGCTCTGTCAGCAGCTGTGTTTTATGAAGGAGTTCTTCTTCTGGTGTGGCTGATCCAGTGGATTCTTCTGAATGTTCTTTTGCCTGCGGCGGAGATTTATGTTCTTCTGCGTCTGGTAAATCATCTGTCCAGAGAAGAAATGCTGGGAAAATTTGCAGAATTTTTAAAAACAGTGGTCAGCTGGGCGCTAAAAACTCTTCTGGGCCTTGTAGCAGGGCTTCAGGTTGTCCGGGGGCTGGTGGCTCCGGTTATGGATTCTCTGAAAAGAAGTGTGATCGGAAAAGCAGCAGGAGCCTTGCCGGGAGTGGGAAACGCTGTGAATATGGTAACAGAACTGGTGATCACCAGCGCGGTTCTTGTGCGCAACTGTCTTGGGGTTTTGATCCTTCTGGCAACGGTGGCAGCGGGAGCGGGGCCTGTGATCCATTATGGAATGCTGTCTTTGACCTACCGTTTTCTGGCGGCAGTATCTCAGCCGGTGTCTGATAAGCGGATGGTGGAATGTCTGTCTACTATGGGAGAAGGCTTTGAGATTCTTCTGAAAATCCTTTTTACAGCAGAAGTGCTCTGCATTCTGACGTTTCTTATTATTATGGCAGGAATACAGGGAGGAGGCGTATGAGAGAAGAAATTTATCAGTGGATGAAAGGTCTTGCAGTGTTTTATCTGTTTTTTACAGCAGTTCTTCAACTGGTTCCCGACCGGAAATATGAGCGCTATGTACGCTCTTTTATGGGACTTCTTCTGATCTACATGCTCTGTACTCCTGTGTTTGCCCTGTTTGGAAAAGGCGGTCAGTTCCTGGAAAGCTTTTCAGATACTTTTTACCGGGAACAGAACAGGATGGACAGGCTGGAAGCAGAAGAGCTTCAGACTTTTTATCTGAAACAGGGATACGAAAATGAGATTTCTTCTAAAATTGAAGAATTGTTAAAAGAATCAGGAATAAATCCTTCTGAGACTGCCGTACATATAGAAGGAGAGCGGATATCCGCAGTACTGACTGTGAAACAGGAGCTGACCCGGGAACAGGAAAGGGGGATTCGGGATGACCTCAGGAAGAGCTTCGGAATCGAAGAAAAGGACTGTAAGATCCTTACTGACAGAAATGACGGGGCAGCAGTGGATGGTTCTTCTGCTTCTGGGAATGCTTCTGACAGTAATCGCGCTTCCGGTATCAGACAGTAAGGAACAGACAGAGGAAAAGCAGGATCTTACGGAAAATACAGAAAGCTGTGAGGGGGACAGAACACTTCTGGAGGCAAAGCTGGAATCCATTCTGGAAAATACAGAAGGTGTGGGAAAGGTGCAGGTACTTCTGATGACCGGAGAGGGAAAACAGGGATTTTACGGAACGGAAAACACGGAAGTGACAGGTGTGCTGATTGCGGCAGAGGGGGCGGATAATTCTGTTACCGTGCAGAATATTCAGCAGGCTGTAATGGCATTATTTCAGATTGAAGCCCATAAAATAAAAATAATGAAAATGAAATGAGGAGAGTAAAGTGAAAAAAATTATGAAAAAGAATCAGGTGATCATCACCTCGCTGGCAATTCTGATCGCAGTAGCCGGATACCTGAATTTTGCGGATGTAGATCTGGGATTTAAGGATAAAGAGGCCAGTACAGACAGCAGCAGTATTCTGGAGGAGGTAGAGTATGATCTGACAGATGAAACAGCCCTTCTGGATGAGAACGGGGCAGATGGCCAGGGAGATCTTTCAACTACAGGAACTCCCGGGGAAGCCGTACTTACAGGAGCTTCTGATTTTGCAGCCCAGGCAAAGCTTTCCAGAGAGCAGGTGCGCTCTCAGAACAAGGCAGAGCTTCAGGAGATCATTGGAAATACCGATATCAGTGAGGAGAAAAAGCAGGAAGCCATCAATACCATGGTATCCATGACTGAGCTTGCGGAAAAAGAAGCGGCGGCAGAGCTTCTTCTGGAAGCAAAAGGATTTGAGAATGTGGTTGTGAATCTGACCGGGGAGACAGCGGATATTGTAGTGCCGGACAGCGCTCTGGAGGATGCGCAGAGGGCGCAGATCGAGGATATTGTAAAAAGAAAGACCGGCATCGCAGCAGAAAATATTGTGATCACACCTCTGAGTCAGAGCAGCGATGAAGCAGAAGCTGTCCCGGAAGGTGAAGAGGAGCTGGAGGAAACAAACGGAGAGGCTGAGGAGATCGGTGAAACAGAAGATTCAGGGGAAGCATCGGGATCCGGAGAGGATTATGAGGAGCAGGAAACCTCGGCAGAGGCTTCAGACGAGTATGTAATACAGACAGAAGGGATTTATGACTGACCGGTATCCGGATGAATAGAAAAAGGCGCCCCTCTTCCGGCAATGTCATTTAGTTAAGACATTGAGTC
>NZ_HF999039.1:417-632 GCF_000433815.1 Blautia sp. CAG:257 | reverse complement strand
CGGATTTCATTGTCATACTTCTCAAACATATAGTGAATATAGTTGGAACCGATAAAACCTGCTCCTCCTGTTACCAGATATGTTCTCATATATTCTTCCTCCTGATAAGAGGCCATTGCAGTACCTTATTTTCTACAGGATTTGCAACAGCCTCCTTTTTATTGATTAGTTATAGTTTGGATCTGTAGGATCAAAGGTTCCGCTTCCCCTTAATG
>NZ_HF999039.1:0-342 GCF_000433815.1 Blautia sp. CAG:257 | reverse complement strand
GATTTGTACTTGCCGTCAAATACACGAATTGTGGAACCATTACAGTTTTCCCAAATCCATTTGGCATCTGCCACACAGCAGCGAATGCATCCGTGAGAAGCCGGATTTCCAAGTTTCAGATATTCTCCTGCCGGAAGATTATTTCCATTCGGCTGACCGCTTGCAACTGAATGAATATAAATTCCATTTACTACATGAGATCCATACTGTCCCCAGGACGGTCCCATCAGGAGCTGCCAGCGATCTGCTCTGGTAATCTTAAATGTTCCAACCTTTGTAGGCGTATCCGGAAGACCAACGGATACACGAATTGTTTTAATCGGAGTTTTTTTGCTGCTGTCT
>NZ_HF999038.1:534-6943 GCF_000433815.1 Blautia sp. CAG:257 | reverse complement strand
GAGAGCTTTTTGTCAGTCAGTTGTCTTGCGGCGGATCAGAACAGGAGTGATCTGCTTATGAACAGGAGTTTTTAAAGGAGAAGGCTTCCTTTTTTTCATTTCATCCATCTGAGAGACCAGCAGCTCCAAAGCAGTTTCAGCAATTTTGTCGATCTGCTGACCGATGGTGGTAATGGGCACGATAGCTTCATTTGCGATAGGAGAGTTATCAAAGCCCACAAGACGGTACTGTTCTGGCAGATGTCCATATTTCTGGATGATAAGATTCAGAAATATATTTGCATAAGTATCGTTGGCGAAAAAAATTCCTTTTTTTCTGTCAGGATATTTTTCTTCGATAGTTTCAAAAGTTTCTTTTATCCGGTCAAAGGTTGTTTCATAAGTGGAGCCAAGATCGCCCAGCATGAGTTCGTATGGCACATGATACTTCTGACAGGTATCTTCAAAAGCAGTGATACGGTTATGAGCCGGAACATTTTCGGGTACGGGAACATTGATGTGGATCAGGATATCGCAGTGGTTTCGTATCAGAAGACTGGTTGCCTGCAGTCCGCCCATATAGTTGTCAGTATCCACACTGCAGATATGTTTGGCTTCCCGCTCAATAGCTACAATGGGAATATTGCATTTTGCCAGTTCTGCCGAGGAAAAAGTGTGGCTCAGAATGATCAGACCCTCAATTTTATAAGCCAGAAGCTCATTGATATACTGCTGCTCCCGTTCTCTTCCGTCATTGCTGACAAAGACAAGAAATTTATAGCCGAATTTTGAGTAACTGGACAAAAGCTGATTTAAGATTTCTGAATAATAATGAAGATAGAGATTGGGGATGATGATTCCGACAAATTCGCTTTTTCCGTTGGCAAGGACTTTGGCCAGTTTGTTTTCCTGATATCCCAGTTCTTCCAGAGCTGCGGCTATTTTTTCCTGATTTTCAAGGGTCAGTGAATCCGGGTTATTAAAATATCTGGAGATCGTTGTTTTTGAAAAATTTGTGTAAGCTGCTATATCAGCAAATGTCACTTTTTTTTTTGCCATGATTCTGTACTCCCTGTATTTATATGGTAATTATGTTATGTCAGACACGTTTTTATATGGATATTTACAAGTATAACAAGGCAGATATAAAAAATCAATCTAAAAATAACTGGTTAAGTAACCGGTTATTTTTTTAGCTCCAATCTATTGACAGACAGAAAAAAGTGATGTATTATCAATTTAAAGTAACCGGTTACTTAACCGGTTATAAGATCGAAAAAGAAAACGGAGGGAAATGGAGTGAACATTTTAGCGAAAAAGAAAACGTCACCTGTCAAGCGAACGGCAAAGGATAAGCTGATGTATGTAAAAAAGAACTGGCAGCTTTACCTGTTTTTTCTTATGCCGGCACTGCTTCTTACTATCATTTTCAAGTATCTTCCCATGGGCGGAGTGCTGATCGCTTTTGAAGATTATAACGTCATTGACGGCATTCTGGGAAGCGAATGGGTGGGACTGGAATACTTCAAAAGATTCCTGTCATCGCCGGATTTTATGGAATACTTGATGAATACTCTGAAGCTCAGTGCATTTGGTCTGCTTTGGGGATTTCCGATTCCCATTATCCTGGCTTTATTGTTAAATCGTATAAGACGTGAGGGAATACGAAAAAAGATTCAGCTGCTGATCTATGCGCCGAACTTTATATCTGTCATCGTTCTTTGCGGTATGGTTCGTATGTTTCTCTCGCCGGTAGGCCCTATTAATTCCCTCCTCGGGATTGATACAAACTGGATGACAATGCCTTCAGCTTTCCGTACGATTTATATTGCCAGCGGAATCTGGCAGACAGCCGGATGGTCATCGATTATGTATACGGCTGCTCTTGCAAATGCCAGCAAAGATCTGGAAGAGGCGGCAATCGTAGATGGAGCAAATATCTTCCAGCAGATACGATATGTAGAGCTTCCGGCGATCAAAAACATCATTGTGATCCAGTTCATCCTGCAGGCAGGAAACATTATGAGTATCGGATTTGAAAAAGCTTTTGCATTACAGACGGACATGAATCTTCCGGCATCTGAAATCCTTTCAACATATGTGTATCGAATGGGTCTTCTTAATGGAGATTACGGATATTCTACAGCAGTAGGTTTATTTAACGCTATTATCAATGTTATTTTACTGATCGCAGTCAACTGGGTTGTGAAAAAGTTAAATGATGGCGAAGGTTTATAAAGAGGAGGAAAGAAATGGAAACAAGAAGAAAAATGAAACTCGGAACATCTGATAAAGTGATTCTGGGAATCGGCTATACTGTTCTTGGCATTTTTGTTTTATCAATACTGATCCCTCTTGTATATATTCTAATGGCTTCCTTTATGGATCCAAATGTACTGAACAGTCGGGGAATCAGCCTGAATTTTAAAGACTGGACGCTGGATGCCTACAGACGAGTTCTGGAAAACGATATGATCTGGCGTGGATTTTTCAATTCATTTTTTTATTCAGCGGCATTTACTGTGATTTCTGTGTTTATCACGCTGCTGGCAGCTTATCCTATGTCAAAGAAAGAATTTGTAGGAAGAAAATTTTTTAATACAATCTTTCTTATTACAATGTTTTTTGGCGGAGGAATGATCCCTACTTTTATTTTAATTAATCAGTTACATATGGTAAATACCATCTGGGCGATTCTTCTTCCGGGAGCATTCAACGTATGGAATATGATACTGGCAAGAACCTATTATCAGTCTATTCCCAAGGAACTGCGGGAAGCATCTTCTATTGACGGTGCAAATGAGATCCAGCATTTCTTCAAGGTAATGCTTCCTGTCTGCAAGCCCATTATTGCAGTTCTGGCATTATGGTCATTTGTAGGAATGTGGAACAGCTATTTTGACGCAATGATCTATTTAAACGACGCAGAGCTCCAGCCTCTGCAGCTTGTATTAAGATCGATCCTGGTCCAGAACACGCCTCAGCCGGGAATGATAGCGGATATCCAGAGCACGGCGGAGATGGCAAAGGTTGCTGAACTTCTGAAATATGCTACTATCGTAGTATCCAGCCTGCCGCTTCTGATTATGTATCCGTTCTTCCAGAAGTATTTTGATAAAGGAATCATGGTTGGTTCTGTAAAAGGTTAAGGGGGATGTAAAGCATGAAAAAAAGAATAAAAATGCTGATAGCGGCAGGTCTTTCCGTTGTGATGCTTACTTCTGCTGCAGGATGTGGAAAAAGAGAGCGTATGGAAGCAGAGATCAATCCGGATACTCCTGTATCAGAGGTTTCGTTTCCTTTGAAGGAGCAGGCGGAGTTGTCCTTTATTACAAATGCACCGGCAACATCAACGCAGGATCCGAATGAAAGGGTTATTTTCCAGAGAATGGAAGAGCAGACAAATGTGCATATTGACTGGACCTGCTTTGTTGCAGATCAGTTTGCAGACAAGAAGAACCTGGCTCTGGCACAGTTTGGAAACCTTCCGGATGGTCTGTTCAATGCAGGAATGAATGATTATGATCTTCTGAGATATGCAAAACAGGGAATTATCATTCCCCTGGAAAATCTCATTGACAAATATATGCCTAATCTTCAGAGGGTATTCGAACAGTATCCGGAATACAGGACAATGTGTACAGCGCCGGACGGACATATTTACTCATTCCCATGGATTGAACAGCTGGGGGCAGGAAAAGAGGCTATTCAGGCAATTGGAAATATTCCCTATATCAACAAAAAATGGCTGGATTATCTGAAGCTGGAAGTACCGTCTACGGTGGATGAACTGAAGGAAACACTGATTGCCTTTCGCGATCACGCCGCAGAACTGGAAGAGGAATTTGAGATTGAGGGCGGAGTGATTCCTATGTCCTTTATTATAAACAACGGAGATCAGGATCCGTCCATCCTGATTAACGGATTTGGAGAGGGCTATGGTGATACGGGGGATCATTTTGCAGTGACAGACCAGGGCGAAGTGATCTACACCACTGTACAGGAAGGGTATAAGGAAGGAATCCAGTGGCTTCACCAGCTGGTAGAAGAAAAGCTGGTAGATCCGGAAGCCTTTACTCAGGAGTGGTCTACATATGTGGCAAAAGGTAAAAATCACCGTTATGGTCTTTGCTTTACCTGGGATATTTCGAATATTGATAATTATCAGGATTATGTGATGCTTCCGGCTCTTGCCGGTCCGGAGGGTCTTGTTAATGTCACAAGACAGAACAACAGTGAGACCAGCGGTTTTGACAGAGGACGCTGTGTGCTTACCACCAGCTGCAGAAATACGGCTCTGGCAGCAGCCTGGATCGATCAGATGTATGCACCTCTCCAGTCTCCTCAGAATAACTGGGGAACTTATGGAGAAGAGGATTCCTTTAATATTTTTGAGATGGCAACAAATAAAGATGGAGAGCCTATGCTGAAGCATATGGACCTGGGAGATCAGTCCCCGGTAGAGGTAAGGGAGGCTCAGTCAGTAAACGGACCTCTTGCCATACTGAATGAATATTATGACGTATATGTGACACAGCCAGATGATGCCAAATGGCGTCTGGATAACATGCATGAGGTATATTTGAAGGATATGAACAGTAAATACGTTTATCCAAATGTATTTATGAGCATTGAGGACACTAACAAGATATCCCAGTATGATACAGATATTAAGAAATATGCAGAACAGAAAAAAGCGGACTGGATCCTGAATGGCGGGATTGAAAAAGAGTGGGACAGCTATCTTGAAAAAATGGAACAGTATGGATTGTCAGATTATCTGGCCATCAAACAGAAGTATTTTGATCAATATCAGGAAAGCCTGATGGAAAATCAGGGAGATACAAAGTAAAAAATATATAGCGATACAGGAGTTTGAAATGAGCGAAAAATTAACAAAAGCAACTCGATTTCAATATGAACAGATGAATCAGATGCCGGAAGGAGAGAAACCTGTTTTTCATGTTTCTGCTCCTGCAGGCTGGATCAATGATCCCAACGGGTTCTCTGTATATAAAGGAAAGGTGCATCTGTTTTATCAGTATCATCCATATTCCATCTGCTGGGGTCCTATGCACTGGGGACACAGCGTAACGGATGATATGATAAAATGGAAGACAGAGCCGGTGGCTCTGGCGCCGGATCAGGAATATGACAAAAAAGGATGCTTTTCCGGAAGCGCTGTTCAGGCAGGAGACAGACATGTGCTTATCTATACCGGAGTTACAGATGAGGAAAAATCTGACGGAAGCCGGGAAGAAAGACAAAACCAGTGCATTGCCTTTGGCGACGGAGTAACCTATGAAAAATCACCGCAGAATCCGGTAATCACCGGGGACATGCTGCCGCAGGGATGCAGTCAGATTGATTTTCGTGATCCGAAGATTTGGGAAGAAGATGGGAAATATTATCTGATCGTGGGAAATAAAAGCGAAAAATATAAAGGGCAGGTGGTACTGTTTTCCAGCTCAGACCTGGAAAAATGGAAATTTGAAACCATTCTGGCTGAAAACACATCAGGAAAAATCGGATGCATGTGGGAATGTCCGGACTTTTTTGAACTGAATGGAAACCATATTCTGATTTGTTCTCCACAGAATATGACAGCAGAGGGACTTGAATTCCATAATGGACACAATTCTCTGTATTTTTCCGGAAGGTATGAGAAACAAAGCCACACCTTTATAAAAGATGAACCCAGATCACTGGATTACGGACTGGATTTCTATGCGCCTCAGACAACCTGTCTTCCAGATGGAAGAAGAGTCATGATCGCCTGGATGAAGTCATGGGATTCCTGTGTGATTCCTGACGGACAAAGCTGGCAGGGAATGATGACGCTGCCAAGAGAACTGGAATATGTAAACGGAATTCTTTTCCAGAAGCCGGTAAGGGAGTTGGAGAAATATCACAAAAATCCTGTTTACTATAAAGAAGCGGAAATCAAGGATAAAACAGAACTTCCGGGAATCCGGGGCAGAATACTGGATATGACAGTGGAGATCCCCGAGGGAGACTATGAAGAGTTCCGGATCGATCTTGCACATAATGAGTCTTATACAACCAGTTATACATACTACAGGAAGCAGGGAATACTGGAAACAGACAGAACCTATTGTGGAATAAACAAAGATGTAGTGTGCCAGAGAAAAATGAAGATACGTGGTACGGAAAAAGCTCTGAAACTTCGCTTCATACTGGACCGTCAGTCCATAGAGTTGTTTGTAAACGAGGGACGGCAGGTAAGTACAACGGCAATCTGTACGCCGCAGGAAGCAGAACGGATTGTATTTTCATGCGACAGAAGTATAAAAGTAAATATCCAGATGTACGAAATAGCATAATAAATATAAAAATCTCAGATTTCAGGGAAAAGGCATCCTGGAATCTGAGATTTTTTATTATTATGGAATAAGGTGTGTTTTATGTG
>NZ_HF999038.1:0-451 GCF_000433815.1 Blautia sp. CAG:257 | reverse complement strand
TATCTCCGTCATAAAAAACTGCAGCCTGACCGGGAGTAACGGCTCTCTGAGGCTCCTGGAAGGTAACGCGGATTCGATTTTCCCCAATTTGCTCAATAATGGCTGGCTGCTCCGGCTGGCGGTAACGGGTTTTTACCTTACACTGGACAGGGTCATCCAGATGATCCCAGGGAATCAGATTAATATCCCCCACCAGACAGGAGGAGGACATAAGATCATCCTTCCCGCCAAGAATCACCTGATTGTCTTTCAGGGATTTTGCGCAGACGTAAAGAGATTCCGGTGCAGAAATGCCCAGACCTCTTCTCTGACCAATTGTGTAATGGATGTGTCCTTTATGGGTTCCCAGAACTTTCCCTTCTTTGTTGACAAAATCTCCGGGTACGGCGGTCTGTCCGGTATATTCTTCGATAAAGGAAGCGTAATCGCCGTCAGGTACAAAACAGATATC
>NZ_HF999037.1:0-1458 GCF_000433815.1 Blautia sp. CAG:257 | reverse complement strand
GCTGTTTTTCATAGATTATTTGACACTACCAACCTCTTCAACGCTCAAAGTCTGTTCCTTTTACTTTGTTTCTCATACCTTACCTGGCGCTTTCAATCTCTGTAATTTTCAAAGATGATGTGAATCTATTTTTCCTGAATTTATTATAGATTTCTTTACACTTCTACTTTCAAAAGCACTTTCAGCATTTTAAAAACAAGATTTTTTTTCATCTCTGCTTTCAGAGTTTTAAATACTGTCTTTTATGCCATATGTTTATAGAAGTGATTACTATCTACTTATCACTTGCTACTTACGATTTAAAAATACACCCATTTTATAACTCTGTCAATATTTTTATTAAAATTTTATTTTCTATTACTATAAAGAACAAATGCAGAGTTTTGCATAATAGAATCCATACAATATGGATGCAAAGAAAAAAGAAAATTAAAACTCTATATATACACCGCACAAAAATAACGAGAATTTTGTGCGCTTTTTCACATTTTCTCATTATATAGTCCTATTGAATAAAAAAGAAACTTCCCATACAGAACGAATAAGAAAGTCTCTCATATTTGCACATACAGATTTTACTTTTTCATTTCAGAATTTTCTATCACGTTGCTTTTGATAGCAATATTTTAACAAGCTATAAATGAACTAATGCCAAATTTTACACAGTAAAATCTGCAATATACTGCCACAAAAGAAACATTAATCTCGACATGTAAGCTTCACAAAGATAAACCAGCGAAAAATTTATGCTCTTTTTCGTATTTTATCATTTAAAAGAAGAAAAATATATTTATAACTATAAATGAGCAAATTTGAAAAAGTTTACAAAATCATCACGAAGTTGTCTTTATAAAATGCACATATAGAGCTTAATATTTCTTTTATGTCCGTATACTGCGGATTTTATTGTGTAAGATTCGATATTTACTCATTTATAGTTTATAAGATTACAAAAAGCCCCAAATTAAAGTATCACTAAAAACGCCGTGATAAACAGCTCACAGCATGAGATCTGATTATCACGGCTTACAATTCATTTTGAAGTAAATAGTTTTCACCCCAGTTACACAGTTCATCAAGAATTGGAGTTAAAGTTCTTCCAAATTCAGTTAAAGAATATTCTGTTTTTGGCGGAACCACCGGGTAAACCTTACGGTTAATCAATCCATCTTTTTCCAGCTCACGAAGCTGTTGAGCCAGCATTTTTGGAATACGCTTATGAATCTCACTGTACCATAATGTTTAATTCATTAAGTGCCATAAAATGACAGCCTTATATTTTCCGCCGATTAATTGAATGGTTGCTTCAACGGGGCAATTAAAACCACAGCAATTACTTTCCATAATGTTCTCTTACTTTCTTTTCAGGTAGTATATTACAAAATAGTGCGTTCTTGTCTAATAAAGTATTACAGATATAATTATAGTACAGGTTGACCTGATTCACAAGAACAAAGG
>NZ_HF999036.1:5019-8725 GCF_000433815.1 Blautia sp. CAG:257 | reverse complement strand
CGTCCAGCGCAGCAACAGGGCTGCTTCTGGACATTTTTAAGGAATTTGGGACAGATTCTCCTGTGGGGCTGATGGCAGGTCTGATGCTCAGCTCCACAGAAAGTGTTTTTTACTGCATGAGCGTATATTTTGGCTCTGTAGGCATACAGAAAACAAGATATACACTGACCGGCGCGCTTGTTGCTACGTTGGCCGGGATGGCAGCTTCGGTGTGGATTGTTACTTGTGTGATGTAGTAACCGCAAAATACTCAGGATTATTTTTGCTGTCGGACTGAGAGTCCTCTTACAGACTGTATTAAAAACTGTTTTTATTAAAGAGTTACTTTTACAGTGCCGTCAAGGGGCAGTCCCAGTTCTTTGATCTGCCAGTCTTCCAGCTTGATTTTATCGTTATGTCCGTACCATGTGAAAGTATATTGATAATGGGAAAATTTCCCACATTTACTTATATTACAGTTTCTACACTCAAGAAGGTGATGAATTTCATATATATGGAGTAAGGTATAACCGCCCAGACAATGTTCTGAGTTAGGGTTGTCTAAATGGTCAAAATACCGGATATCAAAGTTGTCATTAATTCCTGTGCCATAGTAATATCCGCATCCGGTACAGAAATTTGCCGCAGAAACTTTAAACGCGTTTTGGGTAGGGCCAGTGTTTTCCTGTAGAGAACCACTCCAGTCCAACCTTACATCTGATCCCAGATCCTCCCAGACATGTTTTCGCGTAGCAGGAATGGATTTTGTGTAGCTGTGACCGCAGGAGCATTTATAGGTACGGACACCTTCTTTACTGCAGGTTGGCTGTCTGGTAATGGAAGAAGTATAGCTGTGTTTATGCGGCGTGGGTTTTGAAGGTACGTTCACCGATACGCCTTTTGGATCATAGCCGCCGTAGGTATTTGAAAAAACAACATAAGCGCGGACTGTGTAAATGTTTTTCTGTCCCTTTATTGGGTTTTTATCCACATAGCTGTTGAACCTATAGTCTGTCAATCCAATCTGTTTCCAGCCGGTGGAAGGAGTTTTGCGGTATATGTAGTAGAAGCCGTTTCCCGGGAGTCCATTCCATGAAACAGTTACAGATTTCTGGTCTTTGGAAAGCACAGCGTTTTTCAGTTTTACTGTATCAAGTTTCGTGCTTATAGTCAGTCCTTTGCTGTTATATGGGCCGTTTGTATTATATTTGCTGTTATAACCTTTAACCGTGTAAGTATATTTCTGTCCTGGTATAATAGGCGTTTTGTTGGAATTGGTATGGGTGTAGCTGGTGGTATTTCCGCTTACTGTAGCCAGTCCTATCCACTGACTGCTGGCAGATTTCTTATAGTAGATCTTGTAGTGGGTGGCATTGGAAGCAGGCTTCCATTGAATGTTGATCTTATTATAAGCCGGAGCGGAAATTTTGGATAAGGTTACTGTGCCCGGTGTAAGTCTTTGGGAACCGGTGCTGCCGGATGAGGGCACGTTTACTGAAATTCCGCTGGGATTATAATTGCCGTACATTCTGGTGGGGCTGTAATAACTGCGTACCGTGTAAATATTTCTTTGTCCTTTGACCGGATTTCTGTCAATATAGGAGGTCTGAGGGCTTCGGAGGTTTGCAAGGCGTTTCCATCCTGTGGAAGGAGTTTTGCGGAAAACACAGTAATAATTACAGCCGGAAGCCCGGTTCCATGAAACCGTAACAGACTGTTTGTTGGAAGCAAGGGTGGCTCGGGAAAGCTGAACCGTAGAGGGTTTTGTCTGTACGGTCAGTCCCCTGGCATTATAATGTCCGTTTGTATTATATTTGCTGTTGTAGCCCTTGACTGTGTAGGTATATTTCTGTCCTACCACAATGGGCCTGGTTTTGGATGAAGTATGGGTATAGCTTGTGGTATTGCCGCTTACAGTGGCAAGTCCTGTCCATTGGCTTGAACCGGTTTTTTTATAATAGATTTTGTAGTGGGTGGCATTGGAAGTACGATTCCACCGGATATTGATCTTGTTGTATGTCGGGGCGGAGATTCCGGTGAGAGTAACCGTTCCGGGAGTTGCCTTTTGGTCTGCGGCAAAGGCTGTGGATGGAGTTAAGCCAAGGATCAGCATGACTGCCATAAGTACAGCCAGAAGACTGTTTGATTTTATTCTCATCTTTATAAAATCCTCCTTGTTAATATTTGGAAAAATCAATATACTCGATATCTTCTTTGTCTATCTGTCCGGTGGATACCATTGGGCAGATGGAATAGAGTTTTCCATCAGGGCCTCTCACACAGTCATGATCTGGGTTGGAGACATCGTAGGATACGATTTCTACAGGATAACCAATGATTTGGCCAATGTCATACATCAGGTTCGGAGAGGTAAAGGAATTCAGTTGGTGGTTTTGCCAGAATGCTCCCTGTTCTTTCAGCATGGTAGCATAGCCCTCTTCTCCGCGGATCGTGGTAGGGTATCTGTATCGGGAACCGTTAACAAATTCGCCGTAAATTACCGCCTCAAACTGTTCCTTTGGGGTCATGCCTGGTTTTGTATATTTTTTGATCAGTCCATTGATCCAGTTGACGCCAGATTTCTTGTAATCTTTGAGTGTGACGCGAACAGATGCAGTGGTTTCATAGCAGCAATTAAGACTGGAATCAGCATACAATGGATTATCCAGGAATTGCGGTTTTATTTCCCGAACCTGTACGTTATAGGTTCCGGTCTTTTGGGGATAGCGCCGGGTGATATAGCCGCCCTGTACTTTTATCATATTGCTGTTGGGTGCACGTGTGCCTTTTACATCCCGATACTGTCCGGGTTGTATAGACTCTTCCACGATAGATCCGGCATTAGGAGACCAGTGCAGTCGGATACTGTCAGCTCTGGGATTATTTGTTTTGATATAGAAAAATGGCGCCGTCTCCAGTATATTATAAAATTCATTGTAGGTATTTATGATTTTTATATCATAGGTATATCTTGGTTTTGGCTCCTGTCTTGGAACAGAAACAGAGCAACCGGCTGTATTGTATCCGCCCAGAGTTTTGGTTGGGGAGTAATAGGCACGTACAGTATAGGTATTTGTGTTGTTGCTGACCGGTCTTTGATCAGTATAGCTGGTAACATTACTTTTCAGGGTTGCAATCCGTGCCCATCCGGTGGAAGGAGTTTTGCGGTATACGAAATACTGATTGCAGCCGGGAACCGGATTCCAGGACACTTTGACGGATCTTTTATCCCCGGAAAGAGAAGCACCTCTCAGCTTTACGGTGGAGAGTTTGGTGCTTGCAGTCAGTCCCTTGCTGTTATATCTGCCGTTTGTGTTGTATCTGTTGTTGTACGCTTTTACAGTGTAGGTGTACTTCTGACCAACGATAATAGGTTTGGTACTGGAAGAAGTATGGGTGTAGCTGGAAGTATTTCCGCTTACGGTAGCAAGGTTTGTCCATGAAGCGGCTCCGTATTTTTTATAGTAGATCTTGTAGTGGGTGGCATTTGAGGCTTTTTTCCACTGGATATTGATTTTATTGTATGCCGGAGCTGAAATCTTGCTGAGAGTTACAGGGCCGGGAGTGATCTTTTGCGGTTTGTCAGGAGTCCCGGTTTTCGGAACATTTACAGAAAGTCCTCTGGTATTATAATTTCCATAGGTTTTTGTGGGGCTGTAGTAGCCTCTGACTGTATAAATATTTGTCTGTCCTTTGACGGGATTGCGGTCTGTGTAGACGGTATAGG
>NZ_HF999036.1:0-4851 GCF_000433815.1 Blautia sp. CAG:257 | reverse complement strand
TTACTGTGGCGGGTTTTGTATATGTGGTCAGTCCTCTGCTGTCATAGCTTCCGTAGGTTTTGTATCTGCTGTTATAACCTCTGACTGTGTAGGTGTATTTCTGTCCCGGGGTAACAGGTCTGCTTTTGGAAGATGTGTGTGTATAGCTGGTGGCGCTGCCGCTTACTGTGGCAAGAGATGTCCACTGGCCTGCGCCGGCCTTTTTGTAATAAATTTTGTAATGGGTGGCATTTGAAGTGCGGTTCCATTTAATATTGATTTTGTTGTAAGCCGGAGAGGAGATCTGTGTGAGAGTGACCTTTCCGGGAGTTGGCTTTCTGCCTGCGGCAGATGCTGTGGCAGGAGTCGCGCTGAAGATCAGCATGACTGCTAGAAGCATTGCCAGAATGTTTTTTAATTTCCTTTTCATGAAAGTTCTCCTTTTCATAATTTTTCCAAACGGGATATATCAATAGCAGAAAGTATTCTGCCTGATATCTACTATTTTAATTTCATAAGCTCCTGTGCAATAGGATCCTCAGCATCAAGAACCACTACACGTCTGTTTTTTCTGCCTTCGGATTCTACGAAGTTTCCGTTGGCATCCCGATCCTGACCTCTTTCAAAGGGATCCAGCTCATAGCCAAGTCCAATGGTTTCCAACTGGGCTTCCGGTACGCCGTAAGTATCTACAAGAAGATTTTTTACAGCTTCACAGCGGCGGTTGGCCAGATCCACACAGGATTCCTGGGTTCCGTCAGTGGCGGTAGTTCCTGCCAGAAGGATGGAGTGATCCGGATGTGCAAGGATTGCGTCAGCTACCGGTTTCAGAGCTTCTTTTGCTTTTTCTTCATCAATAAAGGTGGCTTCGTTGATTACAAACTGTACCTGGGTTTCATTGATCTCAAAGGGAACCTCAAAGACCAGGGAGCCCTTTGGGTCTTCCTTTACAGGTGCCTGAATATCAAGGATGTAGTCAATGGGATTAGCGTCATATGTAATAAGCTTTAAATAATAGGTAGTATTTGGATTCAGTTCATTAGTAACCATGGTGGAGGGAACGCCATCCGAACAGGCCTCTAGGGCGGTAAAACCATTGAAAGTTATAAGAGAACCATATTCATCATAAAGAGAATAGTGTATTGAATCGGCTCCGGGAGTGGTATTTATGCAGGAAATTGTATATTCTGTTCCTGTAGTCTCACCGGTTTTAAAGCCGAACCAGGAACAGGTGGACTCTTCTGCAGTTCCGGATACTTTTGAACCAATGGGTAGCAACAGAGCATTGTCCGGGCTGGTTCCGGCAGTAACCGGACCTTCAGTTATTTCTTCTGCTCCTTTGGCCTCGATGACATTTCCGGCAGTTTTGTATGCACTGTTGTTGTTATTCATATTTTTTACAATTAAAGAATAGTCAATGGGATCAGCGCCATATGTAATAAGCTTTAAATAATAGGTAGTATTTGAATCCAGTTCATTAGTAACCATGGTGGAGGGAACGCCATCGGAACAGGCTTCTAGGGCGGTAAAACCATTGGAAGTTATAAGAGAGCCATATTCATCATAAAGAGAATAGTGTATTGAATCGGCTCCGGGAGTATTATTTATTGCGGTAATCCGGAACTCATCTCCAGAGGAGTCTCCTGTATTAAATGAAAACCAGGAGTACGAATCTTTTTCTGCGGTTCCAAATACTTTGGTGTTCAGAGGCAGCAAAAGAGCATTATACTGACTGGTTCCGGCAATAACTTCTCCATCCGGGGGCAGGGTATTCTGCGAATCCGGAACAGAGGTGGGAGCAGGAGTATTGGGATCTGTTACATTGAGGATGTAATCAACGGGATCAGCGTCATATGTAATAAGCTGTAAATAATAGGTGGTATTTGGATCCAGTTCATTAGTAGCCATGGTGGAGGGAACACCATCGGAACAGGCCTCTAGGGCGGTAAAACCATTGAAAGTTATAAGAGAGCCATATTCATCATAAAGAGAATAGTGTATTGAATCGGCTCCGGGAGTGGTATTAACACAGGTGATTTTATATTCTGTTCCTGCAGCAGGTCCGGTGGTAAAGGCATACCAGTTATAGACGCCTTCTGTGGCTGTGCCGGAAATTTTGGTGTTAAAGGGAATAACACCTGCATCATACATGTTAGTTCCGGGAACAACCTGTCCGTCTGAGGATGTTTCGCCGGATTTCTGAGCGGCTGTACCGGAAGCTTCCGTGTTTTCTGTCTGGACGGAAACGGTATTTGTATCGTCTGTATTCTCAGTGGAAGGTGTTTCGGTTTCTGTCTGTTCGTTTTCTGCTTCTGGCTGGTTCTCTGCTTCTGTCTGGGAAGAGCCGTCGATGAGGCTCTGTACAGATACTTCTGAGGCGTAGGCTGTGGATGAAAGCCCCAGTACGCCGGTCAGAGCAAGGCAGGTTAGTAAAGTCGTTTTTTTCATTTTTTTCCTCCTTTTTCGTTTTTGTATACATTACTTTCAGTATACATGATGTAACATCTAGTTTCAATGGGAGGCAAAGCGCTTTTGCCGTAATTTTTGCTTCCCATTATACAGACAGAGAAAAAAGAGAAAAAGTTTTAAAAAATGGAAATTTATTTTAATTCGTTTTCCTGTGTCATTGACGCACTTATATAGATGTTATAAAATCTATATAAAAAGAGGATGAAATCTGTTTACTGGTTTTTGGTAAAAAATATAAAATATTTTTAAAAATGTAAAACCTTTTTGCTGATTGGCCTGTCAGTATAGTAAACAGATAAATGAAGGAGGACTAAAATGGGATTTTTGGACAAAATGAAAAGTTCTGTATCAGGGGTAAGTGCGCAGCAGAGATATGCATCTAATATAAGAAAAATTAATGCACAGATACAGAGCAATGAAAAGGAAATTGAAAGACTGACAATGCAGGTTGGCATCCAGTGTGTGAATCTTCATCTGGAGGAGCCGGGTACAGAGTATGAAAATCTTTTTGCTGTGATTCGCCAGTATCAGTCAGAAAACAGAGCGGCAGAGGAAAAAATCCAACATTTAAGAGAGCAGCAGGAGGAAGAAGAATTTGCCCGTCAGCAGGCTCTTCAGGAAAAAGAAGAAGCAGACAGGCTTGCCCGTCAGCAGGCACAGGAAGCGAGAGAGGCAACCCGCCAGCAGGCTCAGGCAGAGAAGGAAGCTGCGCGGATGCAGGTTCAGGCGGAAATGGAAGCCCGGGAAGCAGCCCATCAGAGGGAACTGGAATTTGCCCGTCAACAGGAATTAAAAAGACAGCAGGAAATGCAGGTCCAGGCAGATGCTGAATCTAAAGTATGCCCGGGCTGCGGCGGCAGAAATGATCTGGATTCCATGTTTTGTGTTCATTGTGGGAATCCATTATCAAAGGAGCCTGAAATGGCGCAGCCAGATCAGAAGCAGGATGATTGAGCAGGATAAAATAAAAATAAAAAAATTTATAAAAATATAAAACCTTTTTGAGTGTTGGTCTGTCAGTATAGTGAAAGGTCAGAACAGGGAGGTGAGAAAAATGTTTCTGCCATATGAGAGACAGATTACAGAGCTTTTACAGGAACTTATGCATTTTCGGGCCGTAGCGGTTCGCAGTCAGCAGGAAAAGGCCAGGTATGCAGAAGAATTAAACGAGACCTGTCAGGAGATTGAACAGGCATTGTATGAGATGGGCAAACGACAAACTATTGTACTCAGGCAATGGGAAACCATCAGTGATGGGGATCGGAGCAGAATTTTAAGTCCGGTCTCAGAGGGAGTGGAGAAAATGACAGTTCTTGCACAGAAAAAAGGCTGCAAAGCCATGGGAGAGTATCTGGAGGCTTCTGTTATGGAAGAAGTTCTTATGATGCTGGACCTTCCCAAAAAGTAAAACGGCGCGAAGAAAAAGAAAAAATATATATAATCAAAAAGAGAAAGGGAGAAAAAAGATGATGAAAAAAACTATGAAAAAGATGGCGGCACTGACAATGGCAGGTATGATGGCAATGTCCATAAGTACAGGAACAGTATCCGTACTGGCAGCAGAGACAGATGAGGTTGAGGGATGGGAGGTGGTAGGAACTACCAGTTCCTGTATTCCTGTCAGCGAGTATGAGGGAGAGTTGGATGAATATGCGCCGGAGGACGGTTATGTTCTGGATGTACAGTTTGTGAATTCCGATGTGAAAGACTACTATGTGTTTCCCATGTTTATCTGTGATCTGACGGGAGACGCATATCCGGGTGAGCATGTAGCTGCGGTGCTTTTGAATACAGAGGCGGTATACTCTCCGGATGCAGTTGTAGGATCTCCGACTCTGTTGTGTCAGGATGCTGTCCGGGTGGAAGCCGGCACTCCGAAAAATGTCCGTTATTATATTGATTTTAATGCAGAGGATTACATTGCTGTCTGCAATACAGAATATGCAATCGATGATCAGACCGCAGGGAACAATGCCTGTAGATTTGAACCAGAGCAGGGCTACTATCTGGGAGCCGCTTCTATGCAGATCAAGGTATATGATGCAGACGCTCTTGACGCACAGATAGCGGCAGCCCAGCAGCAGGGAGAAACAGAATATCAGGCAGCTCAGCAGCAGGAAGATTCTCAGTATCAGCAGCAATATCAGGAGCCTCAGTATCAGGAAAGTGGATACACAGAGGAACAGGAGCAGCAGTTTAATGAGTTTGGAAGCAGAGTGTGGGAAGATGCAAAAGAAAGTATAAGTGAATCGTTTTCGGAAGGGCTTGATGGCTTTTTGTCTCCGGAGACAATTGCGCAGGGACTTGAACTGGGTAAAAATCTTCTGTTGGAATAAGTAGGATTTTTGAAATATCTATACTATACAGGAGCTTCTTGTATAATTCAAATATAAGGAATTCCCA
>NZ_HF999035.1:0-559 GCF_000433815.1 Blautia sp. CAG:257 | reverse complement strand
CGTCCGTCGAGCCACCCGTTTTACGGGTGGGGGCGACTAGGCTCTATGTCTTTATAAAAGTAAAAATTTTGAGAGATTGTAATATGTAAAAATGTTGAAAATTAGGTAAAAATAGGGGAAATTAACCTTGACAGAAATAAGTGGGGAGGGGTAAAATGATAATGATACATAGGGTTAGGGGAAGCCCCCCAAATTAGAGATGGAGGAAAAAGAAGTTATGAAAAACAAAGTAGTAAGAAAACTTCTCATGGTAGGTCTCAGTTCTTCTGTGGTTTTAACAAGCACAGTAGGCGTGGCTGCTGCAGCTACAGATACAGATACTGTAGTTGTAGAGGATTCAGTTACACTGGATGATGAGACTCTTGCCCCGGTGGAAGATGAAGAAGCACCGGAAGAAGACATCACAGACGAGGCAGAAGATACAGCGGATACATCCGCAACCAGAACTGTATGGGTGAAATTTGAAGATGAAGAAACAGGTGTTATCCTTGATGATGTACTGCCGCTTCAGATTGGTGTAGATGATACAACATTCCATACAAGCCAGATAACAGGAACT
>NZ_HF999034.1:0-2019 GCF_000433815.1 Blautia sp. CAG:257 | reverse complement strand
TGCAGTGCCAAGAGATCCTGTTGTGATCAATGTACCAATCTGATATATACCGAAAGCTACGGTATACCCTGTTGCAAGTTGGAGACAGATTCCTCCAAGCAGCCATTTTCCACTCTTCATTTCTGAATTCATCGCTCCAAGAGCTGCAAAACATGGTGGTGTGTAAAGGTTAAACATCAAATAAGCAAGAGCTGCTACCTTTGTCAGTCCCATAACAGTTGCTACTTCATTTCCACTTCCAACCAACGCCAGCTCATCTGTATCTATTAAGTTTGTGATACCGTAAACTACGGCAAGCGTACCAACTACGTTTTCTTTTGCGATAAAACCTGTTACTGCCGCTGCTGCAAGCTGCCACACTCCAAATCCAAGCGGTATGAACAAAATTGCAAACGGATGGGCAATGGATGCCAGAATAGATGTTCCTTCCGCACCTTCTTCCACAAGCCGGAACTGCCAGTTAAAACTCTGCATGATCTGTACGATCGTATTACATACCAGAATAATCGTTCCTGCTTTTACGATATATGCTTTTCCACGTTCCAGCATAGAGCCGCATGCTCTTTTCAAACTTGGAAGTTTGTATTCCGGGAGTTCAATGATAAAAAAAGATTTTCTGTATTTTTGTCCTGTAATCTTTTTCACAAGTAAAGCTCCAAGCAAAACTAAGAGAATACCCACCAGATACATGGTTGCTGAAACCCACCATGCGTCCGCAAAGAATGCACCTGCAAACAGAGCAATCACTGGGATTTTTGCCCCACATGGCATAAATGGTGTAAGCATCGCTGTGGTACGGCGCTCTCTTTCATTACGAATCGTACGGCAAGACATAACACCCGGAATCGCACATCCGGTACCGATGACCATCGGAATAACGGATTTTCCCGAAAGCCCTACTCTCTTGAAGATCGGATCCAGAACTACTGTAGCTCTCGCCATGTATCCGCAGTCTTCCAGCAGTGCGATCAGGAAATACATGACCATAACAAGCGGAAGGAAACCGACAACTGCGCCAACGCCACCGATGATACCATCTACAAGGAGTGCATACAGAAGCGGGTTTGCATTTTCCATCAGTCCGCCGACCCATCCCTGAAAAGTCTCGATCCATGCCACTAGCCAATCCGCGATCCATGTACCAAGTGTTGTCTGAGATATGTAGAATACAAGAAAGATAACTGCTGCGAAAATCGGTATCCCGATAATCTTATGTGTGATGATACTGTCAATCTTATCCTGCACGTTTTTATCCTTTGTAAAAACTTTTCTCTTTTCTACCTGCTTTACGATTCCATTTACAAACTCAAAACGCTTTCTGTCAGCCGCTTCTACTGCTGTTTTATCTTTAAAATCAATATCCGCCTGCACATAAGGTGCTTTCTGACCTTTTCCTCTTAATGCAGCCGCAGCATTTACAGTCTCTTTGAGTCCTTCATGTCCGGAAGAAGTGGAAATCGTCTTGATCACCGGACAGCCCAGCTTTTCAGACAGAATCTTCTCGTCAATTTTTGTCTGTTTCTTATTAACGATATCACTCTTATTTAGTGCGACAACTACTGGAATCCCAAGTTCCAGAAGCTGTGTGGTAAAAAACAGGCTTCTGCTCAGATTCGTAGCATCTACGATATTGATGATCACATCCGGATTCTCATTCTTGACGTATCCGCTGGTAATGCTTTCTTCCGATGTAAAAGGAGACATAGAATAAGCGCCCGGCAAATCTACCGCAACCAACTCCTCCGTTCCGTCATAATAACCTTTCCTGATCGGACTTTCTTTTCTTTCGACCGTAACACCTGCCCAGTTCCCGACATGTTCATTCCTGCCGGTAAGTGCATTGTACATGGTCGTCTTTCCACTGTTTGGATTCCCTGCAAAAGCAATCCTCATAATTCTCCTCCTTTTGATGCCTTTGTTATACACATCTTATTTTCATTAGTGTATACTAACTGCTGTGTAAAAAAAATAGTGAAAACCACCATTTTTATTATATTGAAATGGCTTTCGCCAGATCAG
>NZ_HF999033.1:21161-50865 GCF_000433815.1 Blautia sp. CAG:257 | reverse complement strand
CAGAAGTTCGATACAGAGAAGCTGCGTGAGGTTATCAAGGTGATCCGTGTTCATAGTCAGGATGAAATTGAAATCGAATGGAATTTTGACGATATTTTTTCAGAACAGAGATAACTTGAGCAGGACAAGAATGACTTATCAAAAGATAATAAAGGTGCTGGGACTACCTGATGGAAGCGTCAGATAGTCTTCGGCAGAAAAAAATAAAATTTTTTTTGTCCTATACTTGACACATCCACATGTTTGCAGACACACGTTCTGTTCCAATATGGCGAAGTCGGGAATGAATCCAAAGACGCTTCAATATATTATGGGGCACAGTGAGATCGGTGTTACTTTGAACACTTATACGCATCTGGGATATGAAGATGCCGAAGAAGAAATGCAGAAAATAGTAGATGTAGCTTCTAAGAAATCGACAACGCACCGTAAAAAGTGCGTGTCGTAAATCTTTTGAATTTACGACAGAATTTACGACAAATGATGGCAAAAACAAGCTAAAATAAGCGTAGTTATACTAAGAAATGGTTGGATTGCCTCTGTCGTAGAAATGCCGGAAAGTGGCGTAAAATCAAGGAAAATCAGCATTTTTAAGGAGTTTTAGAATATATGATAAAGGTACTATTCATTTGCCACGGCAACATCTGCCGCAGCACCATGTCCCAGTTTGTTTTTCAGGATATGGTCAACAAAAAAGGTCTCACTGACCATTTTTATATTAACTCAGCTGCCACCAGTCGGGAGGAAATCGGAAATGGTCCTCATTATGGGACAGTAAACAAGATGAAACAGGTTGGGATTCCGGTTCTTCTCCACAGGGCTGTTCAGATGACAAAAAAGGATTATCGGGAGTATGATTATCTGATCGGCATGGACGAGGCAAATATTCGAAATATGATGCGGATTGCAGGCGGTGACCCGGAGGGGAAAATTCATATGTTACTTGATTACAGTGATTCACCAAGGGCTATTGCGGATCCATGGTATACAGGAAAT
Source organism: Blautia sp. CAG:257 (assembly GCF_000433815.1). Taxonomy (NCBI): domain Bacteria; kingdom Bacillati; phylum Bacillota; class Clostridia; order Lachnospirales; family Lachnospiraceae; genus Blautia; species Blautia sp. CAG:257. The sequence continues at coordinate 49,869 of NZ_HF999033.1, read as the reverse complement.
TTTGACGTCACATATGATGACGTTGTGGAAGGATGTACTGCCTTTTTGAATTATCTGGAGGAAAGAGGCAGGATTTTTTGAGTGGAATAATGCGAAATCAGTCATGTACGGAGAGTGATGCCTGTAAAATCATGGCACAGGCTGCTGCTGCCTGTCACAGAATAAAATAAAGTGTTTGTTTGGCGCTGCCGGAGGGAGAATTTGTCGATGAAAAATTCTTTACATCCGGCAGTATTGCTTATATACTGATAGCAGAGCAGCTCTTTTGGGAATCAAATCCCATTCTATTTTCTTAGCTGTAAATGAGTAAACATCAAACAGCGCATAATAGAAACTGCAGTGTGTGCATATAAGAACAGGCAGCTTTTATAGATAGACTGTATAGGGATAATGAAATAAAAAATTCGTGTGATTTTCCCAATGTGCTTATTTACAGTTCTTAAAACGTAATCAGACCTGGAAGGTCTTATTACCGTATCTAATCAATATCATGGGTGTTTCGCCCGGGCTTACAGGAAAGAATGAGGAGTATAAATGCAGGAAGGTTATGAATGTTTTGTAGAGGACTTTCGCCAGAGGCTTCTGGAAGCCACAGGATTTGGGGCAGAAAGAATTTATTATAAGAAAAAGGAAGAGTACCCGGTTACGCCGGGGGACCGATTGTTTATAAAGCGCAGGGAAGCCGGGGAAATTGCAGAAATCTGTGCACTGTATATTTCAGATCTTTATGAAGAATATTGCCAGGGAGCAGAGATAGAAGAGCTTCTCGGTGATGTTATGAAACGGCTGGAAAGTTTTTCGAAAACAGACATTGCTAAAAAGGTTAAACTTCTGAATGATTATGAAAAGATAAAAAAAGAGCTTTTTATCCGGCTTGTAAATGTACAGAGGAATAAAAGTGATCTGGAAGATGCTGTGTGCAGAGTTCTGGGAGATATTGCAATGGTTCTTTATGTAAAGATGGGGGAAATGGAGCATTATATGACCAGTATGAAAATTAAGCGGCATATGATAAAAAACTGGAACAGGGAAGAGGATGAGATATTCAAAGAAGCTCTTTTGAATACATATTTCATTTCGCCTCCAAGAATTTACTGTTGGGAAAAAATGATTTTTGACCCAAGATATGACGGGGAAAATTTTATGAATATACTTGCTGATTATCCCATCAGAAAGGATGCAATAGGAAATTGTCTGAGTACGGTAAGAAGGACAAACGGTGCAGTTGCAGTTTTTCTTCCGGGAGTAGCAGAGCGACTGGCAAATCTTTTTCAGGGAAGCTTTTATCTGGTGTTTACCAGTATACATGAAGTGATGATTCATAATGCAGCAACTGCAAAACCGGAGGATCTTCGCAGAGTTCTGGAGGATACCGTAAGGGATACCACGCCGGAAGAGGATTTCCTGACACTTAATATTTATTTTTATGAAAGGGATACAGGCCAGTTCAGCCTCTGTCAGACACAGGAGGCAGAAGAAGCCTGATATTTTAGAAAGGCAAAATGCACTGGTTCTGATGAAAAGATAACGCAGGGGAAAAGTATGCATATACTGTCATAAAAGGAATATCAGGGGGAAACACCTTTGGCATATAAAATTGTACTTGACGCAGGACACGGCGGAGGTGATCCGGGAGCTGTTTATCAGGGCAGACAGGAGAAAGATGATGCGCTCAGACTCACCATGGCTGTAGGAGAAATTCTGGAAAGAAACGGGATTGATGTGGTGTATACCAGAACCGAAGATATATATCAGACTCCATTTGAAAAGGCAAAACTTGCAAATGAATCCGGGGCGGACTATTTCATTTCTTTTCACAGAAACAGCAGTCCAAGAGATAATCAGTATCAGGGCGCTGAGGTGCTGGTATATGACCGCAGTGGAATAAAATATGAGATGGCTGAAAATATACTTGGAGCGTTGGGGGAGGCTGGATTCCGTGAGATAGGCGTTAAGGAACGTCCCGGTCTGGTGGTGTTAAGGCGCACAAAAATGCCTGCACTTTTGGTTGAAGCTGGATTTTTAAATACAGATTCAGATAATGAGATATTTGATCAGCAGTTTGAGAATATGGCGGAGGCCATAGCCGGAGCGATACTTGGAACGCTGACTGGGGAGACAGCAGAAGCTCCGCTTTATTATCGAGTACAGACTGGAATCTTCAGAAAACGGGAAAATGCAGACAGAATGCTGTATCAGCTAATGGAACAGGGATATCCGTCCTTTATCCTGGAAGACAACGGTCTCTATAAAGTGCAGACAGGAGCTTTTCAGCAGATAGGAAATGCAGTGGATATGGAACAGAGATTGCGCGATGCAGGATATAGTACTATAATTGTAACAAAATAAATGTTAAGTTTCATTTTGTTTACAGCAAAAGGGCACAATTTATTTCGACATGTTTGTGATAAGATAAGTTTTGATAAGGAATTTTCAGTTTTTTGTAAATTACGGTCAGATACCTGGTGTGCTCTTAAAGTATAAACATGACAAAATAAATATTACAAATAAACAAATGCTAAATTTTGTGCAATATAGCTTTTAATTAATAAGTAAATACTGAAATTTTGCATAAAAAATTGTAATATACGGATATGAAAGAATTGTCAGAGTTTATATGGGTATTATATAGAGATACACAGATGAACCCTTATTTGATTTTTGGAAAATGCATATTTATAGAAGAATACGTGAGAAGAAGAAAGATAAACTATATAAGGATAAACGGAAGAATTTTTGCAGGATTTCCGGAAAGTAAATTGATAGATAAAAGCCTTGTAGTAGGAGGAAAGTACAAATGACAGAGTATGAGAAATTTTTGCAGGAACTGGAAACATTTATTTTTGTGGAAAACAAACCGGAGAAAGCAGATATTATTTTTGTTCCGGGAAATGGCTATCCGCAGATGGCAGAGCAGGCAGCCATATTATATAAGGAAGGAATTGCCCCCTGTGTTCTTCCAAGTGGAAGATGCAGCGTTATGCTGGGAAAGTTTGCGGGGGTTCAGGCAAAAGCTGATAAATACTATGAGGAGTATCAGACAGAGTGGGATTTTCTGAAGGATGTTCTTGTAAAAAACGGAGTCAATGAAAATGATATTTTAAAAGAAAACCGTGCTACTTTTACCTGGGAAAATGCAAAATATTCCAGAATGGTTACAGATGGTAAGGGAATATCTGTAAAAAAAGCTATTATATGCTGCAAAACCTATCATGCCAGAAGAGCGTTGATGTATTATCAGAAGGTATATCCGGAAACTGAATTTCTGGTATGTCCTTCTGAGGCGGATGGAATTAACCGCAGAAACTGGAAAAATACAGAAGAAGGAATTCAGGCAGTCACCGGGGAGGCTACAAGAATCATAAGCCAGTTTTCTCTGATGATGGAATAGAGTAAAAGGACCGAATTATACAAGGGTCCTTTTTTACTGTACAGCAGCTGGAATTTGTGGGTGGAATCATAATGCACTATAATCGATAAAAGAACAAATTTGAAAAAAAGAACAAAATCATCACAAATTTGTCTTTACAAAATGCACATATAGAGCTTACTCTCTCTTTTGTGTCCGTATATTACGGATTCTATTGCGCAGAATTCGATATTTACTCATTTATAGCTATAATTATAAATGAGTAAATACAGGATAAAATTCCATAGCTACAGGCAATCTGGAATGCATTTTTACCTGATGCTATGGATGAAGTGATACAGTATTGTACCACTTTAGACCAGATTACTGAAAACAGGAGAACAGTGATACAGTACTGTATCAATTTTCGGACAAGATTCCACAAGCTGCTATGGTATGTTTTTGCAAAAATTCTGAGATATCCAGGTCAAAATGCCATTATGGCAGAAATATTGTAATTCATCCGGTTCAGATCACAGAGAATGAAGAGAAAAGTGATACAATACTGAAACATAGCCAAAACATGCTAAAAAATTATATTTTAGGGGTGTCGAAAAAAATAGAACTATGATATAATACCTATGTCGTAATGTGAAATATTCTGTTACGAAATGTTTACAAAAACATAAAAATCTGATATATTAAAAACGAATGAAAACAGAAAATCTGTTACAAACAGTTTTCGGTTATAAAATAGATGAAATTAATGATTATTTATTGATGTTGATAATAGATGAGGTGTAATAATGAAAAAAAATAACGGTAAGAGAAATGTACAGTTTTTGGCAGCAGCGGCATTAACAGCAACATTAATGGCAGGGCAGGTCCAGCCGTCGGCAGTTTACGGAAGTGAAACCATTCAGGTCAGCAGTCTGATTCCGGATAATGTGACAGTGGAACAGCCGGTACCTCTTTCCGAGATTTCTCTTCCATCCAGTGAATATGGCATTTTATCATGGGCTGACGAATCAAGCGTACCGTCTGAGCGCGTACAGTCTTATGATGTTGTTTTTCGTCCCTATAATCAGGCAGATCTTTCCAAAATATCCGGCTGGGACGGAAGTTCTGATGTGATCTACAGCAGTGTGACAGTAGTAGTGAGCGGTATCGAAGAAAATGAATCCCAGGAAGAGGAATGGTCTGAGGATCAGGACGACAGCCAGTGGGAGGAAGAAAACAGCGGCACAGAAGAGAATGACAGCCAGGAATCAGAAGACCAGAACACTGGCTCCGAGGGCGAAGATACTGGTGAATCTGACTCAAATGGACAGGAAAACGAGGGCTTTCAGCAGAACAGTGGCGGTGATTCTGCAGATGAAGACAACAATAACTCTAACGGAAACCAACAGTCAGAAGAGGAATCTCAGCAGAACAGCGATTCTACAGAAGAGAATGGCAATCAGGAGTCCGAAGACCAGAATGCTGGCTCCAAGGATGAAGATACCGGTGAATCCAATGGAAACGGACAGGAAAACGGTGAGTCAGAAGGGGAGTCTCAGCAGAATGGAGAATCCCAGGATAATGCCGGAGATAAGGAAGATATGCCGGAAACAGGGGAAAAACCAGAGGTATCTGTAACCCCAGAGCCAACCGTAACACCGGAAGTATCAATAACACCCGAACCAACCATAACACCAGAAGCATCAGTAACTCCGGAACCAACTGTAACTCCGGATGCCGATAAGGATAATATTTTTGAACAGGAAGATCAGAAAGACCAGCGTCCGTCAGATCTGGAAGGAAATCTTACAGAAGAAGAGAAGGAAGAGCTGGCTGCTGCAAACCATACCAGCAACGGAATTTCTGTGTCTGGAATCAATCTGCCATGGTATGTTCAGTTCAGAGCAACCAGCGGAGAGGATTACCAGTTTACAAATGAAAACGAGGCCAATCTGTTTAAATCCTATGAATTTGAGCTTTGGGATCTGAGAAACAATACAGAATATGAAATTCCGGACGGAGAGTATATCAGTGTGACAGTTCCGGTAAAAGAAGGTTATACATACACCATTGAGCATCTTCTGGACAGTGGGGCAATGGAAACGATTGTTCCCAGTGTGGAAGGAAGTACTATGGTATTCAGCACCCATTCTTTCAGCCCCTTTGGTATTGCAGGAAGCAAACCTCTTGTAGGAGGAGAAATTCAGGAAGACGGATACGGGGATTTAGTGCCGGTTGCAACAGTAACACCTACGGCTGCTGCAGGAGTAACAGCAGTTCCGGAAAAGGATGACAGCAGCAGTGTACAGAAACCTCAGGATAACAGTAAGGATTCTGACAAACAGACAGATACATCAGAGGACAGCAGTAAAGAAGCTGAGGAAAATGATGGCAGTTCCAAATCTGCGGTGAATACAGGAGACAACACAATGATCGCGCCTTTTATAATTCTGGGTGTGGTAGCTATTGTGGTAGTAGGTGTGATTATTTACTTCAGAAAGAAAAAATAAATCATAGTAAGGCATAAGAAAAAAGCCCTCCCATATAATGTTATGGGGAGGGCTTTTTTATGAAAACAAAAACTGTTTTAAGATCATTGTTTCTTGCATATGGCCTGACAGGTGTCTGTCTTCTGTTTCTGGCATTCCTGGTATTTCAGTTTGATTTGGGACTGGCGCCGGTATCAGCGGGAATTGTGGCAGTGTATGTAATCTCCTGTCTGGCAGGGGGCTTTATGGCAGGAAAAATCATGCGAAAGGATAAATATTTCTGGGGGATTTTAGTAGGCCTTGCATATTTTATACTTCTTGTTTTGGTATCCTTTGCCGCAGAAGGAAAGTGGGATATGTCTTTTCAGCATTTGCTGACTACTTTTTGTATGTGTCTGGGCGGAGGGGCTCTTGGAGGCATGCTGGCATAACCTAAAAAAAGACTTTTATTTGAGAGAATTTTATGCTATACTATGCCCAGACAATTATATATACATAAGGAGGATATACAATGGAGCATATCAAAACATTAAATACAAAAAATCTGCAGAACACAGTGAAAAAAGGTGGATGTGGTGAGTGCCAGACTTCCTGCCAGTCAGCATGTAAAACTTCCTGTACTGTAGGAAATCAGAGCTGCGAGCATAAATAAGGCGGAGTTCAGGGAAGTCAGTTAAGCAGCGGGTGAGTCCGCTGCTTATTCTTTTTATTTACCGGGAAAGCAGTGTGTTTTGTACTAACTTCCCTGGTAAATAAAATATTCTGCGGGAATGTGACCGGATGCACGAGGAATATAAGCGTTCATGGCTGCCTGCATCTGACCAGAAAAGCAGAGTAAGTCTCTCAGAGCTTGAGAGATTTAAGGCGTTCCAAGCGACTCCGTCCGCTTTGCGCGCAGAAAAGTGTTTTATAAACTGTAAATGAAAAAGAATGCAGAACTCAGTATTTACTCATTTATGGTTGAACAGATAAAAGTGTACGGAAAGCAGACAGATATGCTTGAAATAAAAAAAGCGGATCTGGGAGGCTGAGTGTACAGTCCCTGAGAATATAAGAGGACAGGGAACCTGCAGAAAAAGTTCACCTGACTTCTGAAGTGAGTTCAGGACAGATGAAATCTGTCCTGGATTTTTCAGGTATAATTTACAGGAAAGGATTTCAAAAAAATGAGTCTGATTCACAGATACCAGAGCAATGGATATAATATTGTTCTTGACATTAACAGTGGATGTATTCACCTGGTAGACCTTGTAACCTATGAGGTTCTGCCATGCATGGAGAACGAACTGTCAACAGAAGAAATCGTGGAAAGGCTGAAAGACAGATTCAGCCCGGAGGAGATCAGAACTTCTGTTTCGGAATGTGAAAAGTTGAAAGAAGAGGGAATGCTTTTTACCAGAGATATTTATGAAAGCGCAATTGACGAGTTTTCCAAAAACAGCCGTCCGGTTGTAAAAGCGCTTTGCCTGCACATTGCCCATGACTGCAATCTTGCCTGCCGCTACTGTTTTGCGGAGGAGGGAGAATATCATGGAAGAAGAGCCCTGATGTCCTTTGAGGTTGGAAAAAAGGCCCTGGATTTTCTGATTGCCAATTCCGGCTCCAGAAGAAATCTGGAGGTGGATTTTTTTGGCGGCGAGCCGCTGATGAACTGGCAGGTGGTAAAAGATCTGGTCAGATATGGAAGAGAGCAGGAAAAGCTTCATAACAAGAAATTCCGCTTTACACTTACAACCAACGGCGTTCTTCTTGATGATGAGGTAATGGAATTCTGCAATCGTGAAATGTCCAATGTTGTTCTCAGTGTAGACGGCCGTAAAGAGGTACACGACTATATGAGACCGTTCCGCAAGGGCGCCGGAAGCTATGACCTGATCATGCCGAAATTTCAGAAATTTGCGGAATCCAGAAATCAGGACAATTATTATGTAAGAGGAACTTTTACTCATCATAATCTTGATTTTTCAAAGGACGTTCTTCATCTTGCGGATCTTGGATTTAAACAGATTTCTGTTGAACCGGTAGTGGCTCCGGACGAAGAAGAGTATGCGATCCGCAAAGAAGATATTCCTCAGATTCTGGATGAATACGATGCGCTTGCAAAAGAGATGATCAAACGGGAGAAAGAAGGAAAAGGCTTTAATTTCTTCCATTTTATGATTGATCTTACAGGCGGTCCCTGTGTGTATAAGCGTCTTTCCGGATGCGGTTCAGGAACAGAGTACCTGGCAGTGACTCCGTGGGGAGATTTTTATCCTTGTCATCAGTTTGTGGGGGAAGAAGAATTCCTGATGGGAAATGTAGACGAGGGAATTACCAGACCGCAGATTCGTGAAGAGTTTAAGGGCTGCAATGTTTATACAAAGGATGACTGCAAAGACTGCTTTGCCAGATTTTACTGCAGTGGGGGCTGCGCAGCCAATGCATATCACTTCCAGAAGGACGTAAAGGGCAGTTATGAGATTGGATGCGAGCTTCAGAGAAAGCGTGTGGAGTGTGCGATCATGATCAAAGCTGCACTTGCAGAGTAAGTGTTCATAAAAATCTGTCCGGCAGTTACTGACTGACGGAAGGGCTGGGAATGAGACGCTGATGATCAGTTTTTTATACGGACAGGAAGTTCGGAAAAGAAAGCCGACACACCGGCTGCTCCATTCTGATACAGCCTGAGTAATAAGATGGATAATTCCTTACGGACTGTAAGGGATATTACCCATAAATATATTGTAGTAGAAGGGAAAAACAATGAAGAAAAAAAGAGGAGTCATTGTACTGGTCCTGACTGCGATCATTACGGTTTTTCTGTGCTATACTGCAGCTGTGGGTCTGGGTCCTACCGGAACCGGAGCGGCAAAAAATATTAAGACCGGTCTTGATCTGTCAGGCGGTGTAAGTATTACTTACGAGGCAAAGGACAAAAATCCGAGCAAGGAAGATATGTCAGATACTGTTTATAAAATGCAGAAGCGTGTGGAACAGTACAGCACTGAGGCGCAGGCATATCAGGAAGGTGACAACCGTATTACGGTAGAGATTCCCGGCGTAACAGATGCGGACAAGATTCTTAATGATCTTGGAAAGCCAGGTTCTCTGTGCTTTATCGAACAGACAGACAAGGATGGAAACCAGAACTTTGTTGCCGGTGAGAAAAACTATGAGCTTACAAGAAGCCTTGATGACATCAGAGAAGCCGGTTCGGTAGTACTGGAAGGTACAGATGTTGCAGATGCAGAAGGCGGTACTTACCAGAATGAAAACGGCGCAAGAGAATATGCGGTAAGCCTGACACTTACAAAGGAAGGCAAAAAGAAATTTGCTGAGGCAACAGAGGCAAATGTAGGAAAGCAGATTGCAATTGTCTATGATAATGCTGTTTTGAGTGCGCCTACCGTACAGGAAGCGATTACAGGCGGACAGGCAGAGATCAACGGAATGGGCGGTGTAGAGGAAGCGCAGAATCTTGCATCCTATATCCGTATCGGTTCTTTGAGCCTGGAACTTGAAGAGCTGCGCTCCAGCGTAGTTGCAGCCCAACTGGGAGAAGAAGCAATTACAACAAGTGTGGTTGCAGGAGCAATCGGTCTCGTGATCGTAATTCTGTTTATGATCTTTGCATACAGAATCCCCGGACTGGTGGCGGCAATCGCTCTGATCCTCTATACGGCAATTGAGCTGATCACGCTGAATGCTTTTGATATTACGCTGACACTTCCTGGTATTGCAGGTATCATTCTGGGTATTGGTATGGCAGTGGACGCCAATGTTATTATCTATGCCCGTATCCGGGAGGAAATTGCATCAGGCTCTTCAGTAAGAACAGCGATCAAATCCGGATTCAGCAAAGCATTCTCTGCGATCATTGACGGAAATGTTACAACTCTGATCGCGGCTCTGGTACTGATGTGTCTGGGCTCCGGAACAGTAAAGGGCTTTGCCTACACGCTGGCGCTGGGCATTGTAGTATCCATGTTTACAGCCCTGGTCGTTTCAAGACTGATTGTAAATGCTTTGTATGCGGTAGGTATTCAGGATGAAAAATTCTACGGAAGAGCAAAGCAGAGAAAATGCATTAATTTTGTTGGAAAGAAAAATATTTTCTTTATTATTTCTCTGATTCTGATTCTTGTAGGACCAGTATCCATGATGATCCATCAGAAAACAGATGGAAGTATTCTGAACTACAGTCTGGAATTTTCCGGCGGAACTGCAACTACAGTTACCTTTAATGAGGACATGGATATCAAAGAAATTGACTCGGAGGTAACACCTGTTGTAGAAAAAGTAACCGGAGATAAAAACGTACAGCCTACCAAGGTTGTGGGAACAAACCAGGTGGTTATTAAGACACGTGCTCTGTCTCAGGCGGAAAGAGAAAAACTCAATCAGGCAATGGTTGATAATTTTGATGTAGACCAGACTCTGATCTCCACAGAAAGTATTTCTTCTACAGTAAGTTCTGAAATGAGACAGGATGCTTTTGTGGCAGTTGTTGTTGCGACTCTGTGTATGCTGGCATATATCTGGATCCGTTTTAAGGATGTCCGTTTTGCAAGCAGTGCGGTTCTGGCTCTTGTACATGACGTACTTGTTGTATTTGCCTTTTATGCCCTTGCGCGTATCTCTGTTGGAAATACCTTTATTGCATGTATGCTGACAATTGTAGGTTACAGTATCAATGCAACCATTGTTATTTTTGACCGTATCCGTGAAAACATTAAGAAAATGGGAAGCCGTGCAGATCTTACAGAGATTGTCAATGACAGTATCACACAGACGCTTACCAGAAGTATTTATACTTCTCTGACAACCTTTGTTATGGTAGCAGTGCTCTATATCATGGGCGTATCTTCTATTCGTGAATTTGCGCTGCCTCTGATGGTAGGTATTGTATGCGGAGCTTATTCTTCTGTTTGTATTACAGGTTCTCTGTGGCTTGTGATGAAACGTGGCTTTGGAAAAAACAAGGTTCAGGCTGTTGCTTCAAAGAATCCGGATGTGGAAAATAAAAGTGCGGATCAGACATCTGTGAATGGTCAGAAACAGCCAAAAAAGAAAAACCGTAAAAGAGTAGCGGAACGTCTTGCAGCTCAGGAAGCGGAAAAAAACGCAGAAGAAAATAAAACAGAATAAAACAGGATTGTCCCGGGGCAGCAGGCTGTCCCGGGATGTGTTTTTACAGGAGAAAAAAATGGAAAAATGGGTAGTAACAGCAAAAAAAGCAGACTTTCAGAAAATCGGGCAGACCTTTGGCATTGATCCGGTGATCGCGCGTCTGATCAGGAACAGAGATGTGGAAGGTATGGAAAATATCCGCTCGTATCTGTACGGAACGCTGGAAGAGCTTCCTTCTCCGTGGCTTTTAAAGGATATGAAAAAAGCTGTGGAGATCCTGAAAGACAAGATTGATCAGAAAGCCAGAATCAGGATCATCGGGGATTATGATATTGACGGAGTAACTGCCACTTATATTCTTCTTACGGGATTTCGCCGTCTTGGGGCAAGGGTGGATACCTATATTCCGGACAGAATAAAGGACGGATACGGAATGCACAGTCAGCTGATCGAAAAGGCGTCAGAGGACGGAATCGATACGATCATTACCTGTGACAACGGAATTGCAGCGTCTGCGGAAATTCAGCAGGCAAAGGAAAAGGGTATGACAGTGATTGTAACGGATCATCATGAAATCCCTTATCGAGACACGGATAAAGGGAGGGAATGGATTGTTCCTGAAGCAGATGCAGTGATCAATCCGAAACAGTCGGACTGTCCATATCCAAACAAAAATATCTGTGGAGCCGTGGTTGCATGGAAACTGATCTGGGCTCTTTATGAGACATATGGAATTGACAGAAATGAGATCCTGGAATTTTCTGAACCGGCAGCGGTGGCAACTGTGGGAGATGTGATGGATCTTCAGGGGGAAAACCGCATTATTGTAAAGGAAGGGCTGAGACGGCTTCCAACTACAAAGAATCAGGGATTTCGCGCTCTCATTGAGGCAAACGGCCTGGGAGGTGAACGGATCACAGCCTATCATGTGGGATTTGTGCTGGGACCATGTATCAATGCCAGCGGAAGGCTGGACACTGCGGCCCGGGCCCTGCGGCTTCTTTGTACAGAGGATGCGGACAGAGCGGCGAAGGAGGCCGGGGATCTGGTTGCATTAAACCAGAGCAGAAAAGCCATGACAGAAAAAGGCAGGGAAGAGGCAGAGCGCATCATTGAAAGTCAGGGGCTTTCCTCAGACCGGGTTCTGGTAGTGTATCTGCCGGAATGCCATGAAAGCCTGGCGGGGATAATTGCCGGAAGGCTGAGGGAAAAATATTATAAGCCTTCATTTGTGCTGACAAAGGCAGAAAAGGGAGCAAAGGGCAGCGGACGTTCCATTGAAGGCTATTCCATGTATGACGAGCTGGTTAAATGCAGTGATCTTCTGGAACAGTTTGGCGGTCATCCCATGGCAGCAGGGCTTTCTCTTCCAGAGGAAAATATAGATGCATTCCGGAAAAGGCTGAATGAGGTATGTACACTGACAGAAGAGGAGCTGATACCTAAGGTGGTTATTGATGTTCCCATGCCGATCTCTTATCTGTCCAGAACGTTGACGGAACAGCTTTCTGTTCTGGAACCTTTTGGAAAAGGAAATACAAAGCCATTATTTGCTCAGAAGGGACTTCGCGTTTTAAATCTGAGAATTTTTGGAAAGAATCAGAATGTAGCTAAAATGCGGCTGGTGGATGAACAGGGCAATTCTGTAGACGCAGTATATTTTGGAGCGGCCAGAGAATTTGAACAGTACGTACAGCAGAAAGAGCTGATATCTGTGACCTATTATCCGGAGATCAATGTATATCAGGGGAGAGAGAGTCTCCAGGCAGTGATCCGCAATTATTTTTAACAGTAAATAGAGTGAGGACAGAGACAACAGCAGCAATGGGTTACTGTTCATACGGCCGTTGCTGTGAACGGCAGCAATAGCGGTATTTGGCGAGACTTGTCGGGTTTTGGATTGATTCCATAAAAAAAAAGTGATATACTGATTTAGATTTATATTATAGAAAAAAGGTGGAGGTGCGGGATTATGAAGAAAATTGAGGATTATGTAAGAAGTATTCCGGATTTTCCGGAACCGGGCATTATTTTTCGTGATGTAACAAGTATTCTGCAGGATGCGGACGGACTGAAACTGGCAATTGATTCCATGCAGGAATGTCTGAAGGACACAGATGTGGATGTGATCGTTGGAACAGAGTCAAGAGGATTTATGTTCGGAGTTCCGATCGCATACAATCTTCATAAGCCATTTGTACCGGTACGTAAAAAAGGTAAGCTTCCATGTGAGACAGTATCCAGAAGCTATGATCTGGAATATGGAAGCGCAACCATAGAAATGCACAGAGACTCCATCAAACCGGGACAGAAGGTTGCGGTAATTGATGATCTGATCGCTACAGGAGGTACGGTTGAGGCGGCTGTGAAGCTTATTGAAGAGCTTGGCGGAGAGGTTGTCAAAATCGTATTTCTTATGGAACTTGCCGGTCTGAAAGGCCGTGAGAAACTGGCTGGCTATGATGTGGCTTCTGTGATCCGATACGAAGGGAAATAACCACAGACGGAGCGTACGACGGCTGCTAAAGAAGAACAGGCAGCAGAATATCAGACAGGTGGGAGAGAATGACAGAAAGAAATAAAAATATACAAACGGAAAAAAGTCCGGGCGCTGTAGATCAGGCAAAAATTGAATCCGTGAAAAAGGCAGATGCAGCGGTAAAATCCATGAGTGATTTTACAAGTCCGGAAGTTCTGTATCAGGAATTGATCACCAGTGTGAGAAAATACCATCCGTCTACGGATATTTCCATGATACAGAAAGCCTACGAGGTAGCAAGAGAGGCTCATAAGGATCAGAAAAGAAAATCCGGGGAGCCCTATATCATCCATCCGCTCTGTGTGGGAATCATTCTTGCAGATCTGGAGCTGGATAAAGAGACGATCGTTGCGGGACTTCTTCATGATGCGGTAGAGGACACCTGGATGACCTATGAAGAGGTAGAAAAGGAATTCGGTTCCGAGGTTGCTCTTCTGGTGGACGGCGTTACCAAGCTGGGACAGCTGAATTATTCCAAGGACAAGGTGGAGCTTCAGGCAGAAAATTTAAGAAAAATGTTTCTTGCCATGGCAAAGGATATCAGAGTAATTCTGATCAAGCTTGCGGACCGTCTCCACAATATGCGTACTCTGCAGTACATGCGTCCGGAAAAGCAGCAGGAAAAGGCCAGGGAGACCATGGATATTTATGCGCCCATTGCCATGCGCCTTGGTATATCGAAGATCAAGGTGGAACTGGATGATCTTTCGCTTAAATATCTGAAGCCGGATGTGTACTATGATCTGGTAGACAAGGTTTCCCTGAAAAAAAGTGAACGACAGGATTTTGTCAACGGGATTGTGAAACAGGTAAAGCAGCATATGGAGGATGCGGGGATTCAGGCTCAGGTGGACGGACGGATCAAGCATTTCTTCAGCATCTATAAAAAAATGGTCAATCAGGGCAAGACCATTGATCAGATCTATGATCTTTTTGCAGTCAGGATCCTGGTGGACAATGTAAAGGACTGCTATGCGGCTCTGGGTGTGATCCACGAAATGTACAAACCGATTCCCGGCCGTTTTAAAGACTATATTGCCATGCCGAAGCCTAATATGTACCAGTCTCTTCATACGACTCTGATCGGACCAAGCGGACAGCCTTTTGAGATTCAGATCCGTACCTATGAAATGCACAAAACAGCAGAATATGGTATTGCGGCGCACTGGAAATATAAGGAGTCCTCTGACGGAAAGGTACCTGTAGGAAAAAGTGAAGAGGAAAAACTGAACTGGCTGAGACAGATCCTGGAATGGCAGAGAGATATGTCTGATAACCGGGAATTTATGAGCCTTCTGAAAAACGATCTGGATCTTTTTGCAGACAGTGTTTACTGTTTCACTCCTCAGGGGGATGTGAAAAACCTTCCGGCAGGATCCACGCCTATTGATTTTGCCTACTGTGTGCACAGTGCAGTAGGAAACCGTATGGTAGGCGCCCGGGTAAACGGCAAGCTTGTTCCCATTGAATATGAGATCCAGAATGGTGACAGAATTGAGATCATCACATCACAGAATTCCCAGGGACCAAGCCGTGACTGGCTGAAAATGGTAAAAAGCACCCAGGCAAAAAACAAGATCAATCAGTGGTTCAAAAAGGAACTGAAGGAAGACAATATTTTAAAGGGCAAGGACATGCTGGCTCAGTATGCCAAATCCAAAGGCTACAAGATCGGTACCTACAGCAAGAGTCAGTATCTTGAGGCAGTTATGCGCAAATACGGTTTCCGTGACTGGGATTCCGTTCTGGCTGCCATCGGACACGGAGGGCTGAAAGAAGGTCAGGTCTTTAACAAGCTGATGGAGGCTTACGAAAAAGAGCATGCCAAAAAGATCACGGATCAGGATGTTCTGGATGCTGCCACAGATGCTCATGAAAAGCTTCATCTGGTAAAATCCAAGGGCGGAATTGTTGTCCGTGGCATCCATGATGTTGCAGTTCGTTTTTCAAAATGCTGCAGTCCCATTCCCGGCGACGAGATTGTGGGATTTGTTACAAGAGGACGGGGAATCACCATTCACCGTACCGACTGTGTAAATATTCTTAATATGTCAGAAACAGACAGGACAAGGCTCATTGAGGCTGAGTGGCAGGCAGATACCAGAGCTTCGGAAAAATATATGGCAGAGCTTAAGATCTTTGCCAACAACCGTACCGGACTTCTGGTAGACCTTTCAAAAATATTTACAGAGCGTAAGATTGATGTAAAAAATATGAACTGCCGTACAAGCAAGCAGGATAAGGCGACCATTGCCGTAAGCTTTGAGGTAGGCAGCAAAGAGGAGCTGGCGTCTCTTGTAGAAAAAATCCGCCAGGTGGAAAGTGTGATCGATGTGGAGCGTACCACAGGCTGATCAGTCATAAAAATACAGGGACAGAGAAAGAGGGGACCGATATGAAAAATTCAGAGCTTCAGACATGCGTTCTTGGTTCTGTATCAACCAACTGCTATCTGCTGAAAAACAAAAACACAGGGGAGCTTCTGATCGTGGATCCGGCGGATCATGCACAGGAAATCTTTTCCAGAATAAGGGAAATGCAGGCGAAGCCTGCTGCAATTCTTTTAACCCATGGTCATTATGACCACATTCTTGCAGTGGAGGACGTAAAAAAAGAATACCAGATTCCGGTTTATGCCTGTGAAAAAGAAGCAGGGACTCTTCTGGATCCTTCCGCAAATCTGTCCGGATACGGAAACCGCTCCTGTTCCCTGAAGGCAGATATACTTCTTGAAGACCTTCAGGCTTTTGAGGCTGCGGGCTTTTCCGTTCAGATGCTTCACACACCCGGACACACTCCGGGAAGCTGCTGCTATTATCTGAAGGATGAAGGAATCCTGTTCAGCGGAGATACGCTGTTTTATGGTTCTGTGGGAAGAACTGATTTTCCGGGAGGAAGCACGGCTCAAATTGTGGAAAGCCTTCACAGACTTACAGATTCTCTTCCTGAGGAAACAGAAGTTTATCCCGGACACGATATTTCAACCACTATCGGTTATGAAAAGAGGTACAATCCATTTGTATAAGATCAGTATTCTGTTTGACAACAGAGAATTTGAACATGATATTTATGAGCTGATCCGAGCCTTTTACCCGGAGGCTGAAATTGCAGTTTCCTATGAAGAGGAAGACGGGGCAAATACAGCGGATCTTCTGTTCCGGGTGGAAAAGCAGGAGCAGAGTTTTATAATCCGGTATCAAAATGAAAGCAATACCGGGGTGACAAGTGCAGAGATCATAAAGGGGCACTCTTCGGATGATGCCCCTCTTTCCTGTACGGAAGAAAAAGATGCAGCCAGACAGCAGCGCAAGGAGCAGAAGGATGTTCTGAAATACTCATTATATAAACTTCTGACAAAGCTTACAGGAAAGACCCTTCCATGGGGAAATCTTACAGGGATCCGGCCGGCAAAGCTTGCCATGGCAATGATTGAAGCCGGAATGAAAAATTCAGAGATTGCAGAAGAAATGCGGAAACGTTATCTGGTAAGTCCTGAAAAAACAGCTCTTGCCATTACCATTGCCAACCGGGAAAGAGAAATTCTGAAGGACATTGATTATGAAAACGGATACAGCCTTTATGTGGGGATTCCTTTCTGCCCGAGTATCTGTCTTTACTGTTCTTTCAGCTCCTATCCTCTGAAGCAGTGGAAGGACAGAGTGGAGCTTTACCTGGATGCGCTCTGTAAGGAAATCCGGGAAGTTTCTTCTATTATGAAGAAAAAAGGACGTAAGCTGGATACGGTTTATATTGGCGGCGGAACGCCGACTACTCTGGAGCCGGAACAGCTTCAGAGACTTCTGGATACCCTGACGGAACATTTTGACTGCAGAAACCTGGCTGAGTTTACCATTGAAGCAGGAAGACCGGACAGCATTACCAGAGAAAAGCTTCAGGTGATCCGGAAATATCCGGTAAGCAGGATTTCCGTGAACCCTCAGACTATGAATCAGGAGACTCTGGAGATTATCGGAAGACGCCATACTGCGGAGGAGACAAGGCAGGCCTTTTATCTTGCACGGGAATGTGGCTTTGACAATATCAATATGGATCTGATCGTTGGACTTCCGGGTGAAGATCTGAAAAAGGTACAGTATACCCTGGATGAAATTAAAAGGATGGCTCCGGACAGTATTACGGTTCATTCTCTTGCGGTAAAAAGGGCGGCAAGGCTGAATATTTTTAAAGATAAATATCAGGAAATGACCTTTGAAAATAATCAGGAAATCATGGAAATGACCATGAAAACAGCCTATGAAATGGGAATGGGTCCTTATTATCTGTACAGACAGAAAAATATGAAGGGCAATTTTGAAAATGTAGGTTATGCAGAGGTTGACAAAGCCGGGATTTACAATATACTAATTATGGAAGAGAAACAGCCTATTATCGCACTGGGAGCAGGCGGATCTTCAAAGCTGGTATTTGATCATGGGGCGAGGATCGAGCGTGTGGAGAATGTGAAGGATGTATGGAATTATATTACCCGTATTGATGAAATGATTGAAAGAAAACGGGTGGCTGTTGACCGATGGCTTTAAGGACAGGAGGTGTGCAGATTGAGTGCGGCGCAGGCAGACGCAGAAAAGACAGCAGACAGAATACTGGATTTTGACCTTTCAGCAGAGCTGAATCATGGGATTGTTGTCAGCAACCTTGCGTATGCGGTGGCTTCCGAGCTGGGGCTGGAGCAGGAGATCTGTTATGAGCTTGCTGTTGCGGGAATGCTTCACGATATCGGCAAGCTGAAGCTGACAGAATACATCAACGGACGCGAAAGGGATCCTCTTCTGATCGAGGAGTTAAAATATGTGCGTATGCATTCTACTCTGGGCTATGAGGAATTAAAAGATCAGGGGTATTCAGAGTTTGTTCTGGAAAGCATTCTCTATCATCATGAGAATTATGACGGAACCGGATATCCCGATAATCTCATTGGAGATCAGATCCCCATTGGAGCCAGGATCTTGAGAGTGTGCGATGTATTTGCAGCGCTTACATCTGACAGGCCATACAGGACTGCGTTTGATGTTGCAACTGTAATGGAGCTTATGATCGATGAGATCAAAAATTTTGATATGGAAGTTTTTCTTGCATTTCAGAGAATTATACATAATAAATAACAGGAGGCAGGCATGGCATTAAAGAAAAAACCAGTAACCGGTATGAAGGATATTTTACCGAAGGAAATGGAAATCCGAAACTATGTAATGAATATGATCCGGGAAACCTATGGGAAATTCGGATTTTCTTCTATTGAAACTCCCTGTGTGGAGCATATTGAAAACCTCAGCAGCAAGCAGGGCGGCGAAAATGAGAAACTGATTTTTAAGATCCTGAAAAGAGGAGAAAAGCTGAAGCTGGAAAGCGCAAAGGAGGAAGCGGATCTTGTGGATTCCGGACTTCGCTATGATCTGACAGTGCCTCTTTCCAGATATTATTCCAATCATGCCAATGAGCTTCCGGCTCCTTTTAAGGCGCTGCAGATGGGAAATGTATGGAGAGCAGACCGCCCTCAGAGAGGCCGTTTCCGTCAGTTTATGCAGTGTGATATTGATATTTTAGGAGAGCCTACTTATCTGGCTGAAATTGAGCTTGTGCTGGCAACCACAACACTTCTGGGCAAACTGGATTTTCATAATTTTACCATCAGGATCAATGACCGTAAAATTCTGAAGGCAATGGCTCAGTACAGCGGATTCCCGGCAGAAAGCTTTGATACCGTGTTTATTATTCTTGACAAGATGGACAAGATCGGTCTTGAGGGAGTTTCCGAAGAGCTGGAAAAAGAAGGCTTTGCAAGAGAAAGCATTGACACGTATCTTGGCATGTTCCGTGAGATCACCTCTGATATCCAGGGTGTGCGCTACATTAAAGAAAAGCTGAAGGATGTTCTTGATCCAAAGGTTGCAGAGGATCTGGAAACCATTATCGCTTCTGTGGACGCGGTAAAGAGCGCGGACTTTAAGATTTCCTTTGACCCTACGCTGGTGCGGGGAATGTCCTATTATACAGGTCCGATCTTTGAGATCGCAATGGATGAATTCGGCGGTTCTGTAGGCGGCGGCGGACGTTATGACGAGATGATCGGCAAATTTACAGGACAGAACACAAGCGCCTGCGGATTTTCTATTGGATTTGAAAGAATTGTCATGCTGCTTCTGGAAAGAGGCTATGAGGTTCCGGGAACCGGCGAAAAGAAGGCGTATCTCATTGAAAAGAACATGCCTGCAGACAAGCTTCTGACAATTCTGAAGCAGGCTGAAGAGGAAAGAAGAAATGGAACTCAGGTAACCATTTCTATTATGAAGAAAAATAAAAAATTCCAGAAAGAACAGATGATGACAGAAGGCTATACTGAATTCGTTGAGTTTTTCAGGGATAAATTATAAAAAGGAGTAAGATCATGGCTGAAAGTATGAAGGGACTGCACAGAACCTGCCGCTGTGCGGAAGTAACAAAAGAGATGACAGGCAGCAGAGTGACTCTGATGGGATGGGTGCAGAAAGCCAGAAACAAAGGCGGACTTGTATTTGTTGATCTGAGAGACCGTTCCGGAATCATGCAGGTGATTTTTGAAAACGGAAGTATTGATGAAGAAGGTTTTGAGAAAGCCGGAAAGCTGAGAAGTGAATTTGTGATCGCAGTTACCGGTATTGTGGAAAAACGAGGCGGGGCCGTAAATGAAAACCTTGCCACAGGAGAGCTGGAGCTTCGTGCCAATGAGCTTCGCGTACTTTCCGAGTCAGAGGTTCCTCCTTTCCCAATAGAGGAAAACAGCAAAACAAAGGATGAGATCCGTTTAAAATACCGTTATCTGGATCTGAGAAGACCGGATATCCAGAGAAATCTTATGATGAAAAGCCAGGTTGCCACTCTCACCAGAAAATTCTTTGCAGAAGAAGGTTTTCTGGAGGTGGAGACTCCGATCCTTGGAAAGAGTACACCGGAAGGCGCCAGAGATTACCTGGTTCCGTCCAGAGTTCATCCGGGCAGCTTTTACGGACTGCCACAGTCTCCGCAGCTTTACAAGCAGCTTCTTATGTGTTCCGGATATGACCGTTATATCCAGATCGCGCGCTGCTTCCGTGATGAAGATCTTCGTGCGGACCGTCAGCCGGAGTTTACCCAGATCGATATGGAACTGTCCTTTGTGGATGTAGACGATGTCATTGATGTAAATGAAAGATATCTTGCATACCTGTTTAAAGAGGTTTTGGATGTGGATGTTCAGCTTCCGATCCAGCGTATCACCTGGCAGGAGGCCATGGACCGTTTTGGTTCTGACAAGCCGGACATGCGTTTCGGAATGGAGCTTCATGATGTCAGCGAAACAGTAAAGGACTGTGAGTTTGTGGTATTTAAGGGCGCTCTTGAAGCAGGCGGAACTGTCCGCGGAATCAACGCAGAGGGACAGGGATCCATGCCCAGAAAGAAAATCGACAAGCTTGTGGAATTTGCAAAGGGATATGGCGCAAAAGGTCTTGCCTATATTGCTATTGCAGAAGACGGATCAAGAAAGTCCTCTTTTTCCAAATTCATGAAGGAAGAAGAGATGGACGCTCTTGTTCAGGCGATGGAAGGAAAGCCGGGAGACCTGCTTCTTTTTGCCGCTGATAAGAACAAAGTAGTTTATGATGTGCTTGGCGCTCTCCGTGTGGAGCTTGCAAAACAGATGGAGCTTCTGGATAAGAACGAGTATCGTTTTGTGTGGGTAACAGAATTCCCGCTTCTTGAGTGGAGCGAAGAGGAGAACCGCTTTACTGCCATGCATCATCCGTTCACCATGCCTATGGAAGAGGATCTTCCGCTTCTGGATACAGATCCGGGCAAGGTTCGTGCAAAAGCGTATGACATTGTACTGAATGGAAATGAGATCGGTGGAGGAAGTGTGAGAATCCATCAGAATGATATTCAGGAAAAAATGTTTGAAAAGCTTGGATTTACGGAAGAATCTGCTTATGAACAGTTCGGATTCCTTCTGAATGCCTTTAAATACGGTGTTCCGCCTCATGCAGGACTGGCTTACGGACTTGACCGCCTGGTTATGCTGATGGCAAAGGTTGACAGCATCCGTGAAGTGATCGCTTTCCCGAAAGTGAAAGATGCGTCCTGCCTTATGACACAGTCTCCAAGCGTTGTCAGTGAAGCGCAGTTACAGGAACTTGGACTTGAGACTGCTCCGGAGAAAACAGAAGAATAAGATACAGTCAGATGACTGTAAAATAAGAAAAGGGCTTTTCCGTTTTGGGAAAGCCCTTTTAGCTCTATAACAGATCAATTTTCTTCAGAAATATTTTCGCCGGAGGAATCAGGATTCTCCTCAGGGTTGTCTTCCGGGGAAAGCTCTTCTTCCACGGGAGTACTGCTGAGAGTGCCAAAGATTCCGGCTCCGATCACCTGCCCGTCATCCTGCAGCTTCCAGGAAGCGCCGTCGTTGGTAAGAGAAAAGCTTGCCGGGTGCGTCAGTGTTTTTGTATTGTTTTCTATGCTTTTCAGAAGAAGCTCCAGAGAATGATTATATCGTTTCTGAGAACCGTCGATGACTGCCTGTGGAGACGCAAGATATTCTTCCAGTTCTTTCTGATAAGCAGTAAGAATTGCATTGCTGTCAAAGGTAGTGATCTCGGCTTCTACGATAGCCTGATAGCTTTTTATCTGAGAAGAGGTTATTTTAAAGTCAAAGTTTTTATGCATTTGTTCCACCAGAGCGCTGGCAATGGAAGCTTTTGCATCATCTGAAGTATTCAGAAGGCTTTCCAGACCAAGATAGTTGCTCATCTGATCCAGATCCATAGTTTTCAGGGTGTTTAAATAGACGGTCAGTGTTTCCTCCGGCGTCAGGAGGTCACTGTCAGAGAGATAAGTGATAAGACCGCCGACAAGACTGTTTTCCAGTTCATGAGTACGTCTGATTTCCCATTCTTCTTCCTTTTCTGTACCCTGGTTGCTAAGGGTCAGGGAGCAGCTGGTTTCTACAGTTTTATACTGATTGTTTTTCAGAAGTTCACTGAGGATGAGATAACGGTCCTCCAGGGAACCGGAATTTTCTTCTGTATTCTGAGAAGAGGAAGCTGCGGCAAGCAGGATTGCGTTTTCAAGATGAGAAACCGCGTAATCTTTTGCGAGAGCCTGAGCGTCAATGGTGGTGAGCTTCAGGTTTGCAGAAGCTTCTTTCTTGTCTTTGGCAACTTTGATACGTTGGATTTTGTAGTCAAAATCCTCGAAAAAAAGAGAAAAAACATCTTCAACTTCCTTGGAAAGTTCGGTTTTTTCTGTGGCATCCGGAAACAGCTCCTGATAGGAAATATACTTCTGAGCCGTATCAGAATCCAGATTTTTCAGGAGATCCAGTTCATTTGTAATGACGCCCTCCACATCTGACTTATCTGAGTGGGAACAGCCGATGATCATTGATACGGCAAAGATAAGCACGAGAAGCGGAATCAGACCTTTTGCGATCTTCATATGATTCTTTCCTTTCCAAAATATTCCCCTCCATTTTACCAGATAACAGGGTAAAAGTCAAAAAAACGGAAATTAGGTGTAATTTTTCTAAAAAAAGAATGAAAAAACTGTGAAACCACAGGTGATTTTTGTCAGGACTTTTCTTTTAAAGCGTAATCTGCTATGATAGTACAGTCAGATAGTTCGTTACTGTGAAGGTTGTGAACAGTAATGATAGTTCCTTTGTTTACAGGGAGGTAAAAATAAAAAATATGAAAAAACGTATTTTGATCCTTTTGGGGATTCTTATAATTGGCGGCGCTGCAGGAGGAGTCTGCTGGAAACTGGGATTTTTCGGGCAGGAGCAGGAAAGCGGAGAAACCGCCTACGTTACAGAAATCAGCCAGATTACCGGAGACGTTGCGGGAATCGCAAACAGGTATGCCGGTGTTGTGGAACCGCAGAAAACAGAAGAGGTAGAGCTGGAAAACGGACGTAAAGTAAAAACAGTGAAAGTAAAGACCGGCGAGGAGGTAAAGCAGGGACAGCTTCTTTTTGAATATGATCTTACCAGTATCCAGGAGGATCTGGAGGAGACCCAGCTTGATCTTGACCGTCTGAAAAATGAAGCCGCCAGTCTGAGCGAACAGATCGCCACTCTTGAAAAAGAAAAAAAGCAGGCGGAAAAAGACGACCAGCTCTCTTATACCATTGAGATCGAAACAAATAAAATGAATCTCAAAAAAAATGAATACAGTCAGAAAAGTAAGCAGGCGGAGATTACGAAGCTCCAGAATACAATGGGAAATACAGAAGTACGAAGTCCTATTGACGGAGTGATCCAGAAGATCGATACCACAAAGCTTACAACAGATGACAGCGGCATGGACGATATGGATCAGGATATGAGCTATTCTGATACTGGTATGACAGGAGAAAGCAGTCAGAATGCTTTTATTACCATTCTCAGTACGGGAGCATACAGGATCAAAGGAACGGTTAATGAGATGAACGTAGGAAGCATTATCGAAGGAGAACCTGTGATCATCCGTTCCCGTGTGGACGAAAACCAGGTATGGAAGGGAACCATGGGAAGTGTTGACAGAGAAAGCGCCAATTCCCAGAGCAGCAGCAACGCATGGGGAATGATGGATGCAAGCGGCGACTCCCAGACATCCTCCACTACATATCCTTTTTATGTGGAACTGCAGTCCTCTGAGGGCCTGATGCTTGGGCAGCATGTATACATTGAGCCGGATGAGGGACAGGAGGAGAAAAAAGAAGGCCTGTGGATCAGTGAATTTTATATTGTGGATGCAGACACCAACAGTCCTTATGTATGGGCGGCAGACAAGGATAAGCGCCTGGTAAAGAAAAGCGTGATCCTGGGACAGTATGATGAAACTCTGGGTGAATATGAAATCGTAGAGGGACTTACCAAAAAAGACTGCATTGCCTATCCTTCCCAGCTTTATGAGGAGGGAATGAAAACAACGACCAACAGCGCGGCTGCTACGGACTTTACTGCTCTGGAAATGGAGAATACCGGAAACGGAGATGAGGGAGCGCAGCCGGCAGAAGCGCCTGCGGAGGAAATTCCGGCAGACGACGGTTCGGCAGAGATACCGGAGGCAGTGACAGAAGAGATGCCTGCAGAGGAATTTTCAGAGGAGGAGAGTGTTCCTTCAGACATGGGAAGCGGCATGGAGGATTCTATGGTAGAAATGGTTCCGGATACGGCTCTTCCTGAGAATGAGGTTCTGGTTCCGGCAGGCGATGAATAACAGGAGGAATGGAATGATTCTTGAATTAAAAGGAATTTATAAAGATTACATTCAGGGAAAGATGACGGTTCCTGTTCTGAAAGATGTGAACTTTTCCATGGAGGAAGGCGAATATGTGGCAATCATGGGGCCTTCAGGTTCCGGAAAAACAACGCTGATGAACATTATCGGGTGTCTGGATCAGGCCACGAAGGGCAGCTTTTTTCTGGACGGGCAGGATATCCGTTCCTGTTCGGAAAACGCCATGTCGGATATCAGGCTGAATAAGATCGGTTTTGTGTTCCAGAGCTTTCATCTGCTTCCAAGGCAGTCTGCTCTTGCAAATGTGGAGATGCCGCTGAATTATGCAAAGGTGCCCAAAAAGGAACGCAGGGAAAGAGCGCTGAAAGCATTGGACAGAGTAGGGCTTTCAGACAGAGTGGATTTCCGGCCCAATCAGCTTTCCGGAGGCCAGATGCAGCGAGTAGCTATCGCAAGAGCAATTGTAAACAGCCCCAAGCTTCTTCTGGCAGATGAGCCTACCGGTGCGCTGGACAGTAAATCAGGCGCGCAGGTAATGGAACTTTTTCAGAAGCTGAATGACGAGGGTGTAACGGTTCTGATGATCACACATGATCCGGATATTGCCGCCCATGCAAAACGGGTGGTGACGATCCGCGACGGTGTGCTTCAGGAAAAAGAGGTGAAATCATGAAAAATGCCAAAAAGATCATCATAGGTGTTGTTGTGGTGGCTCTGGTGGCAGGAGGTGCTGCGGGTGGAGCAGTTTATCTAAAAAGTAATAACAAAGAGACAGTAGGCGTAGTCAGTGTGGACAGCCTGGCCTCTGATTATTATATGGACGATACCACTCTGGATGGAAATATTGTTACAAATGTGACACAGAATGTAACGGTGGACAAAGACATGATCATCAAAGATCTGTATGTTCAGAAAGGCGACACCGTAAAAAAAGGAGACAAGCTGATGTCCTTTGACATGACTCTTGTCCAGATGGAACTGAATATTGCAAAGTTAAAAAAACAGAAGCAGGAGCAGGATCTGGAAAAAGCTGTCAACAGGCTGAACAGCCTGAAGAACGGGGGTCCCATTGAGGAAGAGGACAGCCAGCTTCCGGATCTGCCGACGGACAACAGTACATCTGATACTGAGATGGCCTCGGCAGCAGGAAACGTAAACGGAAGCTATCTGGCAGCCATAATCAGACCGATTCTGGCTGCTGCAGATGTGGGGCTTGTGACAGAGGATGATTTTTCTTCCGGTGATTCTGATACCGGAGCTGATCAGGAAGACACCGGTGCACAGCCGGATTCCGGCGATCAGGGAGTTTCCGGTGACGACAGCTTTGTTGATTTTGGAGACGGAAATCAGGAACAGATCACACCGGATCCCTCTGTGACACCTTCACCGGAACCGCTTCCTTCTGAAGCACCGGATGAAGAATTTACAGATACCCCTTCAGACAATGACATTGAGATCATTGATCCGGAACCGGACAGTAATGAAAGTGACATTACAGACGGTGAACCGGAGTTTTATCAGAAGCTGGATGCAGATACGGTTCCTTTTACAGGAACAGGTACAGAGGAAGATCCTTTTGTATTTCTCTGCAGCTCAGCCAAAGGAAAAGTCGTTGCCACCGGAGGATTTTTAAACAAAATGGCAGGCTTTAAGGCGGATGGAACAAAGGAACCGGGAATCAATGGATACTGGTATCAGCTGGAATTTCATCAGAATGACACGATCACGAACTTTGCAGACAGAAAAGAATCCTGCACCGGCTATTATCTGATAGACGGAAGTCTTCTGGAAAAAATGGTAGAGGAAACCGCTTCTGTAGAATATACTCTTGAGGGCGCTTCTCACTATGAAGATGATTTTGAGATTCCCGGCGGCGGAGACGATATGGGCGGCAGTGATCCGGACGTGACCATTTCCAGAGAAGAGGCCATTAAGATCCAGCAGACAAAGGTAGAAGGTCTGAAGCTGGATATCAGACAGAGTGACATTGATATTGGCAAGCTGGAAAAAAAGGTAAACAAGGAAGTTATTTACAGTAAGCTGGACGGAACCATTGCAAAGGTAGGTGATCCGGTTACAGGAGTATCAGACGGAAATGCATTTATGACTATAAAAAGCAAAGAAGGCTACTATGTAAAAGGTACGGTCAGCGAACTGCTTCTGGATAAGCTCCAGGAGGGGACAATTCTGAACTGTTCCGGCTCAAACGGAGTTTTTGATGCAGAGGTTGTGGATGTATCTGAGTATCCGGTATCGGATGAGGTTTACGGAACAGGCATGGGAAATCCAAATGTTTCTTATTATACTTACAGTGCCACGATCACAGATAAATCAGTTCAGGTAACAGAGGATGACTGGCTGAGTGTTAATATCCAGGGAGGCACAGATAATTCAGGAGTCATTGTTCTGGACAAAGCGTTTGTAAGAACTGAAAACGGAGCTTATTATGTGTATAAGGAAGAAAACGGAGTACTGAAAAAGCAGCCTCTGACTGTTGGCGGAAATGCAAACGGCGGAATGTCTGTAATTGTAAAAGGCGGAATTACCAGAGAAGATAAGATTGCATTCCCTTATGGAAAAACAGCAAAAGAGGGTGTAAAAACAAAAGACATCTCTCTTGAAGAACTGTATCAGTAGAAAGGTGGAATTTTATGCTTGAAAATATGAGGATATCCATTCAGGGAATCTGGTCCCATAAAATGCGTTCCTTTCTGACCATGCTGGGTATCATTATTGGAATTGCTTCTATTATTGCTATTGTATCTACGATCAAGGGAACAAGTGAACAGATTAAAGAAGATCTGATCGGTTCAGGAAATAATACAGTGACGATCAGCCTTTATTCCGGTGACAGCGGTTATGATCCCATGTTTGGAATGACGGACGGCGGTAAACCTCCTCTTCTTACGAAAGAACAGAAGGAAGAAGTTATGGATATGGAGCACGTTGAGAACGCTACATTTTTCCATACAAGCACTTACAGCAGTATATATTATCAGAATACTGCTCTGCAGGGAGGTACGGTATACGGAATTGATGAAAATTACCTGGATACCTGCGGATATATGGTACGATCCGGAAGAGGATTTATTCAGAAGGATTACGACAATCTGAACAAGGTAGCTCTGATTGACAGCAATGCGGCAGAGAATCTTTTTTCCGGAGAGGATCCTCTGGGAAAAACCATTGAAGTCGGAGACGACCCTTTTACGGTTGTGGGAATCGTTCAGCAGGGAGACAGCTATCAGCCCAACATTTCAAGTCTTGACGAATATTATTCCTATTATCAGACGGTTGTCGGAACAGTGATGATTCCAAGTAAATGCTGGCCCATTGCATTTCAGTTTGACGAGCCGGAAAACGTTGTGATCAAAGCAGACTCTACAGATAATATGAGTTCAGCGGGAAACGATGCGGCTAAGATTTTAAATCAGGGAATCGAAGAAGATTCCAAGTTTAAATACAAAGCTGATAATGTAATGGAAAAAGTCAAGGATATGCAGCAGCTCAGTGAAAGCACAAACCAGCAGCTTCTGTGGATCGCAAGTATTTCCCTTCTGGTAGGAGGAATCGGTGTTATGAATATTATGCTGGTTTCTGTTACTGAGAGAACCAGTGAGATTGGTCTGAAAAAGGCGATCGGGGCAAGAAAAAAAGTCATTCTTTATCAGTTTCTTACAGAGGCTTCCATGCTGACCAGCATTGGAGGTGTGATCGGAGTGATTCTGGGAATTGTTTTGTCCAGGGTGGTATCGGAAATCTCTGGGGCGCCTACGGCCATCAGTATACCGGCAATCATAGGATCTGTACTGTTTTCTACTCTGATCGGAGTGATCTTTGGGCTCCTGCCTTCGGTAAAGGCTGCGAACCTGAATCCTATTGACGCATTGAGAAGTGAATAAATAAAAAGAAAACTGCTTTTCTCTGAAGCCGGATTTCCGGAAAAGGGAAAAGCAGTTTTTTTTAT
>NZ_HF999033.1:13112-21091 GCF_000433815.1 Blautia sp. CAG:257 | reverse complement strand
GAAAGGTGGCGCCTCCGCCGGGAGTGTCGGAAACACTGAGGGTTCCATGATGAAGAAGTGCAATTTCTTTTGCAATGCAAAGTCCAAGTCCAAAATGCTGCTTATCGTTTCTTGAAGTGTCAGAACGGTAAAATCTCTGGAATACGGCTTCTTTTTCCGAATCAGGAATACCGGGGCCATTATCAGCCACAAACAGAGAAACGGAAGCCGCTTCCTGTCTGGCAGAAAGCCGGATCATGCCTCCTTCCGGTACATAGGCAAGAGCATTGTCGATAAGGATTGCCAGAGCCTGAGAAATTTTCAGGCTGTCACAGAAACAGACAGGGAGAGAGTCTTCAGGCAGCTCAATGAGAAGCTGCTTTTTTTTATGCCGGGCAGTCTGTTCATATTTTTCGTATACATCCAGCAGAAGAGTATCTATTTCGCAGGAGGTACAGTCCAGAACCCAGGTGTGGTTATCTGATCTGGAAAGGGACAGCATGTCCTGGATCAGCCGGGACATTCGTTTACATTCATCAAGGCTGATGGAAATAAAGTGCTCTGTCTGTTCCGGATCCGCATAGGAAACTGCAGACAGGCTTGTCTGGATCACAGTAAGCGGAGAGCGGAGCTCATGGGAAGCTGCGGCAATAAAGGCATTCTGCTCCTTCCTGCTTTTTTCCAGAGGGCGGATCATTTTTCGGGTAAAGAACCAGGAAAATACAGCCAGCGCGGAAACCGCGGCAATGACTGCCACAAGAAAAGCAATCCTTATAGTTTTGATCTGCCCGGACTGTGCATCCAGAGAGTAAAGAAGAACGGTATTCAGGACGCCGCCGTTTTTGGGAATCCTGGCTGTGCAGGCATAATACCCCGGAAGCTGAAACATGACTATCTTTGACAGAGTCTGAGAGGTCTGGCCACTGTCAAGATTCAGTCCGTGATTTTCTGCAGACTCTTTTTTTGCCAGATCAAAGATCTTCCGCATGTTGTCCTGGCCGTGGAGCTGCTCAAAAAACAGCGGGGTATTTCCGTCATAGATCTGCATATCTATGCCGTAATTGCTTTCTGCCTGCTGGATCCATCGGTGAGACAGGACGTTCTGACTTTCCAGATGAGAAACACAGGAATAGGCATTGTTGGTAAATACTGTATAATGCTTCTGGCGAATGTTGCTTTCTGTAATGATAAGGCAGGCAGAAGCCAGAAGAACAAGAATGGTTCCTGTAATAAAGGTAGAAAACAGTGTCATATGGATGTGAAGTTTCCGGAACATGACAGCCTCCTTAATAATATGATTTTATGGACAGCATAGAAATATTTTTCGCAGGATATAGAAGAAAACAGGAAAAATACAGCTGGTCTTACATCTATCATAGCACAAAAATGACTGCGAGAGATACAGAGATTATTGCACCCAATCCTTAAAATAATCTCTAAAGTTATTAAAGCCTGATCTGAAAATAGAGAGTGTTTAGAGGTTGCCATATTAAAATAAGGAAAAATGAAATTATATGGGAGGGTGAGAAATGAAATACTGGAGAAAAAGAATCGTATATATGATGGCTATTATGCTGTCAGCAGGAGGGATTGCCGGAAATATGGGAAGTGAGATTGTTCTGGCAGAAGAGAAAGAAAAAGTGAAAGGACGGTATGCGGAGCAGAAGCTTTCTCTTCCTGAAGAGAACTGTAAGGCAGTAATTGATATCTGTTTTCTGGAAGACGGAACTATGCGTATTGCTTACCGGGACAGTGAGGCAAAGCTGAAAACAGCAGATTCAAAGGATCGGGGAAAAAGCTGGGAGACGCCCCGGGATCTGTGGGAGGAATTTGGAAAAAGTGAAAAAGCAGAGCCGATGACGGTGAATCTTTCCAAAGACGGAGGGATTTTCAGCAGCTGGAATTGTCTGGAAGGAGAGAATACTTTTCTGGCAGTTTACCTTTCAGCGGAAGAAACCAAAAAAGAGTTTGATCTTACCCTGATGCCGGAAGGACAGGGATATGTGTATAAAAGTCAGTTCAGTCCTTCGGGAAATATTCTGCTGATGGGAGATAAGTTTTTATGTGAGATTAGCAGGGAGGACGGCAGACTGATCCGAACCTATGAAAGTGGCGGCTATGTTACAGATTTTGGAATTGCAGGAAATCAGCTTCTTGTTTTTGCAGATGACACGATACATTATTATAGTGCAAAAACAGGAGATCCCCTTCCGGAGGAAACAGTGTTTACAGAACATCTCCAGATGGAAAGTGGGGAAAATACAGAGGAAGTTGTTTCATCCAGAGTATTTACAGGAATGGGAGAGCAAGGCATTCTCTATGTAAGCAAAAAAGGGATTTACGTATATAATTTGGGCGGTTCTGTTGTGGAACAGCTTTTAAGCGAAGGCTATCTGACCGGGATTTCTTCAAAAACAGAGCTGATGGACGTGGAAACAGATGCAGATGGAAACATTTACCTGGCAGTTTCAGACCGCTACTCAGATAATCCCACAGGAATGCTTTTAAAGTACGGGTATGATAAAGAACAGGAAGCGGTTCCTGGCACAGAGCTTGATATTTATATGCTGAAAAGAGACACTCATATGGAGCAGATGATTTCCTTGTTCCAGAAAGAATATCCGGATATCAGTGTAACGGTTCAGGAGGGAATGACGGGAGAGGATGGGGTTACTGCCACAGATGCCATGAAAAACCTGAATACAGAGATCATGTCAGGAGAGGGGCCGGACGTGTTGCTTATGGACAATCTGGATGCAGAAAATTATATTGAGAGGGGAATGCTTGAGGATATCAGCGGAATAATGGAAAAAGCAGGGATCCTGGAGAATATTCAGAAGGCCTATGAGGAAGAGGACGGAAGTATTTACTGTATGCCTGTGAGATTCGGCATTCCTATTTTGGCAGGGGGTTCCGGAGAGATTGACAATGCAGTGGATCTTGAAAAAATTGCAGATATGACGGAAAAGTACGAAAATCAATATTCAGATTCCTTTTTTCCGGCTTATCAGACCAGATGGCCGGGAGTAATGCTTCGCTTCTTTGGCGAGATTTCTGCCTCAGAATGGATGAAAAAAGACAGAACCCTGGATGCGGAAAAAGTAAAAGATTTTTTTCAGCAGGTAAACAGGATTTATCAGGCAGGACAGAAGGCAGGCAACGCATCTTTGGACAGTACCTATGAGTATGCGGAAAAAATGGAAAGAATTTATGACAAAAATCGAAGAGAGGAGTCTTCCCTCAATTCATATCTGGTGCCTTGTGCAGACGGGCAGGCGCTTTTCTCCTATGGCTATCTGTTTTCTCTGGAAGAACTGTTCTTATTAACTACCATCGAAAAGCAGAATTCGGATATCAGTCACAGGCTGTTAAACGGTCAGGCTGAAAACTGTTTTTCTCCGGAGATGATTATGGGGATCAGTGTGAAAGCAAGGGAAAAGGAGGCAGCAGAATTATTTGTCAGTTTTCTGTTCAGCGAGGAGCAGCAGAAAAATAACAAAGAAGCCGGATTTCCTGTAAGAAAATCTGTTTATGACAGTGAAGAATACTGGGAGCTTGGACAGGAAGGAAATATAGAATACGGATTCAGTTCGACTTATAATGGCGAGAGTCATGATATGATAACAGTAGTTCATTCGGCAGACGATCAGATAAAGGAAATACAGAAGTTAGGAAAGACCCTTACGATGCCCTCAGGAGGAAGCCGGATCATCCAGGATTCTGTTCTGGAAGCCGGAAAACGTTATCTGTACGGGGAAACAGATCTGGATAAAGCGGTAGAGCAGGCCGTGTCTCAGGTAAAGCTTTACCTGGCAGAATAAATCCTTAGAGGTTATTTCAAGATAAGGCTGATATGATGTGAAATCATAAGAGAACGGAATAGTCATAAGGATGAAAGTCTGAGACGAATTTCGTGAAAGGATATGCCGGGGCGCTTAATAAAGCAGAGTACTGTGGATATTGAGTTTTGTGGCCGCGGCAAAACAAAAATAACTGTTCACAGATTACCGGAAACGTAGTGAACAGTCACAAATAATAAACAGGAGGACATAAAATGCGACATCAGATATGGAAAAAGGGAACAGCGCTGACAGCGGCTTTTGCTCTGGCGGTTGTGCCGGCACTTGCAGGCTGCGGCTCAGAACAAAAGGAAAAAGCCGCGGATTCAGGTCAATCCGGTGAACAGGATAAAGAAAAAAAGGATGTGGCAATGGGCAGATATCTGGAAGAGGATGTAACTCTTCCGGAGGGCTGCGGAGATATTGCGGATATGACAATGCTTGAGGACGGAAGTCTTCGGGTCTGCTATTTTAATAGCGGTGGAGGAGCTTTTTATGCAGATTCTTCAGATGGAGGAAAAACCTGGGGAGAGGCAAAAAATCTTGAGGAGCTTCTGGGGATCGATCCTGAAAAATACACGGTTTCCTATCCAAAGCTGGGAGCTAACGGGGGAATTTTTCTTACCATTTATCCCCTTTCCGAAAATGTGGAAGAAATGTCCTACTACTACATTTCTCCTGACGGAACCAATCAGAAAATGGATATCAGTAAGGAGCTTTCCAGCGGATATATTACAGATGCAAGATTCACAGATAATAATACGGTCATTATCAATGATTTTGCAACAGCGCTTGTGGAAATCAGTCTGGAAGACGGAAGTATTGTCCGTAAATATGAGGAGGGAGGAACGGTCGGCTGCTTTGCGGTACTTGGAAAGCGCCTGATTGCCGTGACAGATACCACTCTTCACTATTATAATCTGGAAACAGGGGAGCCTCTTGGAGATGAGGCAGCGCTTACAGAGCAGATTGCCTCTGATGAGACAAATCTTCAGATGACAAGTACAAGCTCGTTCCCTGTAGTGTTTACAAAAGGGGACGAGGAGGACAGTATTTTTTATACAGATGATAAAGGTATGTACAGGTATTCCTTTGGCGGCAGTGTAGTAGAACAGGTGATTGACGGAAACCTCAACCGGATATCTTCTCCGGACATTTCTGCGATTTCCATGGTAAGGGACAAGGACGGGAACTTTTATCTGGCAGTTCAGGACAGCGCTGCAGATATGGGAAGCTCAGGAAAGATTCTGAAATATGCGTATTCACCGGATACACCTGCAACGCCGGATACAGAGCTGACTGTTTATTCTCTTACAGATAACACCTATATCCGCCAGGTGGCAGCTCTGTTCCAGAAAAAATATCCGGATATTTATCTGAATCTGGAAATCGGAATTACAGATGAAGATGCCATGACAGGCACAGATGCCCTGAAAAATCTGAATACAGAGATCATGGCAGGAAACGGTCCGGATGTTCTTGTAATGGATGGTATTCCTTCCGGTACCTATGTGGAAAAAGGAATGCTGAAGGATATCAGCTGCATTCTTGATAAAATTGAAGGAGAGGACGGCATTCTTGACAATATCCGTGACAGCTATGTGCAGGAGGATGGAAGCCAGTATGTGATGCCTGTGAGATTTGGCATTCCAATGCTTCAGGGACAGGGAGAGGACGTAACTGCTATTACAGACCTTACATCCATGGCAGATACGCTGGAAAAATATCAGAGCGAATACTCTGAAATGCATATGCCAATGTCTCTTCTTTCGGGAGGCGCAGATGCATTTATCAGACAGCTTGCAGATGTCAATGCTCCGGCATGGCTGAAGGAGGATGGAACTCTGGACGAAGCGGCTGTGACAGAATATCTGGAGCAGGCAAATCGTATTTATCAGACTGGAAAAGCCGGACTTGATGCTCTGAAAGCTCAGGGCTTTGCCGTACATTCTATTGGAGAAATAAAAATGATGTCTGATATATCTGCCTCTGCGATCAGCGTAATGGGAGGATACTATAAGCTTTCAGCCGGACAGCTTTCGTCTCCGGACGGACTGGCCTATCTGTACAGTGCAGAACAGAAAGCCCCGAATCTGACACACAGTCTCTGGAACGGACAGGCGCAGAACTGCTTTATTCCGAAACAGACAGTGGGAATCAGCGCCAAAGCAGCAGAATCTGAGGCAGCGGAAAAACTGGTAGAGTTTCTGTTCAGTAAAGAAGGTCAGGAAGCTGGAACAGGTGAAGGCTTCCCGGTAAATGAAGCTGTTTATGACAGTGAGGAGTACTGGGCAGTGGGAGATGAAAACGGAAATCTGGGAACTCTTGGATCAGGAAACGCAGAGACAGGAGAATATATAGAATTTGACATTGTAAGAGCAGACGGGGAAACCACAAAATACGTTCAGGAACTTGGAAAAACTCTGACTCAGCCGTCAGAACAGAATGAAATCATACTGGATGCAGTTGCCACAAACGGAAGCAGATATCTGGAGGGCGAGATCAGCCTTGAGGAGGCGGCAAAAGGGGCGATCCAGCAGGTAAATCTGTATCTGTCTGAATAACCGGCAGGCGGCTGCATGACCTGGATAAATGATATTCAGACAGCTTTATTGATGAGGGGACAAAGATAAAAAAGCGGCGGTTATCTTGCAGCCGGAATCCAGGAAGAGGAATCCGGAAAGAGATAACTGCCGTTTCTGATGTGCATTGGATTGAATGGATAAATGAATGGATATGAGAGAAAACCGGACAGATGACAAGATAAAATCAGTAGGGCTGGGGATATGCTACTGAAAAACTTCCAGCTGGTATCCCACACCCCGGACAGTTTTTATCTGCAGGGAGCTTTCTACGGTTTTCAGCCTCCGGCGCAGAAAATGAATATAATTGTCAAGGTTTCCTTCCTCCACATCTGAGTCAAGTCCCCAGACTCTTGTAAGAAGAAGCTGGCGGGGAAGTGTCTGTCCGGGATTGCGGAGAAATACTTCCATAAGGTCTCCCTCCCGGCTGGAAAGGGTACAGTCCTTTTTGCCGCTGGAAAGGTGGCGGGTTTCCGGTATAAAAGTAACGTCTCCGAGAGAAACTGCGTCAGCAGCAGGATTGTAGGCGGCAGGACGGCGCAGAAGACAGCGGATCCTGGCAAGAAGCTCTTCAAAGGCAAAGGGCTTTACCATATAGTCGTCAGCTCCGCAGTTCAGTCCGGTAAGGCGGTCGTTCAGCTCCCCAAGGGCCGTAAGGATGATAAACGGGGTTTTGATCTGGCGGGAGCGGGCTTCCTTCAGAATTTCAATTCCGTTCATATGAGGAAGCATCCGGTCCAGGATCACAAGGTCATAGGGTGTTTCCTGCATATAATAAAGGCCTTCTTCCCCGTCATGGCAGAGAGTGACAGAGAAGCCTTCCTGCTCCAGACGGAAGGAAACAGCAGAGCACAGCTCCCGGTCATCTTCGATCATTAAAATATTCATATGTTTACCTCTCGTTGTTTCGGAAATTTGCATCAGCCTGCAGAGAAATGCTTACAGTCTGATGCTATCCTGTTATTCTAACAAAGTATTCTGTAAACTTCCTTTAAAAATAAAAACCCCCTTAGAGTTTTTTTAAAGAATGTCCTGTTACACTTGTTTTATCGTTACTGTTTATGGTGTTCACAGCGGCCGGACAAAATGGATTCAAATTACTTTCGGTGATGGAAGTCTGTCCAGTATATTCCGAGAACAGTAACATTTTATCATCATTGGGGAGAACAAAAAAGTGACTGGATCAAAAAAAATAAAAAAAAGAGAATATAAGGGATTCTTATTTCTGCTTCCAAGCTTTGCCGGTGTGTGTCTGTTCTGGGTGATTCCGTATCTGGACGTGATCAGGCGCTCTTTTTTCAGCGCAGTCAGCGGAGAATTTACAGGCCTGAAAAATTACAGCACAATTTTTGAGAACCAGGCCTTTCGTCTGGCGGCAGGGAATACGCTTCGTTTTTTTCTTGTGTGTATTCCTCTTCTGGTAGTGCTGTCTCTTATGATCGCTGTTCTTCTTACCAGAAGAAAAAAAAGTATGCAGGCGCTGAAAAGTATGTTCCTTCTGCCAATGGCAATTCCTGTGGCTTCTGTAGTTCTTTTGTGGAAAGTGCTGTTTCACGATCAGGGTCTTCTGAACCATTTT
>NZ_HF999033.1:0-13065 GCF_000433815.1 Blautia sp. CAG:257 | reverse complement strand
CTTCAGGGCGTGGACTGGATGAATACGGACGCTTCCTTCTGGGTGCTGGTAGTAAGCTATCTGTGGAGAAATCTGGGATACGATATTGTTCTGTGGGTGGCAGGGCTTGGAGCCATTCCAACTGCTCTTTATGAGGCTGCAAGGGTGGACGGAGCAGGAGAGTGGAAATGCTTTATAAAAATCACTCTTCCCAATCTCCTGCCTTCTCTTTTTACCATTGTGGTACTGTCTCTGTTAAACGGTTTTAAAGTGTTCCGGGAGGCGTATCTGGTGGCAGGAGACTATCCTCAGGACAGTATGTATCTTTTGCAGCACCTTTTTAACAACTGGTATCGGGATCTTTCCCTGGATAAAATGGCGGCTGCGGCAGTGGTAACAGGAGCGGCGATTCTCATCCTGATTCTGTTTCTTCAGAAAGCCTGGGCGAGGGAGGATACATTATGACAAAAAAACTTCTGACAGGTCTGGTTTTCTGTATGGCATTGACTGCAGTGTTTCCCATATTGTTTCTTATCTGCGGTTCTTTTATGGGCAATATGGAAATCAGAGAGCTTCTTATGCCGGTTCTTGGAAATATGGAGGG
Source organism: Blautia sp. CAG:257 (assembly GCF_000433815.1). NCBI lineage: Bacteria > Bacillati > Bacillota > Clostridia > Lachnospirales > Lachnospiraceae > Blautia > Blautia sp. CAG:257. Next base: position 12,482 of record NZ_HF999033.1, on the reverse strand, counting down.
CTTTGCTTCCTGGAAACTGATGCCCCAGTATCCTACTATGATGCATTATGTGGAGCTTCTTCTTGACTCCCCGGAATTTTTTGTAATGTTCTGGAATTCCGTAAAGCTTACAGCAGCGATTCTGGCAGGTCAGCTTCTGGTGGGAACTCCGGCGGCATGGGGATTTGCAAGATACCAGTTTCCGGGTAAAAAAATTTTATTTACTATTTATATTGCGCTTATGATGATGCCTTTTCAGGTGATGATGCTCAGCAACTATCTTGTTCTGGATCAGATGAGGCTTCTGGACACTATGGCAGGGATTATTTTGCCGGCAGTGTTTTCCACCTTTCCGGTGTTTCTGATGTACCGTTTTTTTCAGGGGCTTCCGGAAGCAATTATGGATTCTGCCAGAATTGATGGCGCAGGAGAGCTGAGGATCTTTTTCAGAATCGGAATACCGCTGGGATCTCCTGGAATGATCTCGGCTCTGGTTCTGGGGTTTCTGGAATACTGGAATCTTATTGAACAGCCTATGGCTTTTTTAAAAACAAAGGAAAAATGGCCGTTGTCTTTGTATCTTCCGAATATCAGTACAGAACAGGCGGGAACCGCCTTTGCGGCATCTGTTCTTGTTCTGCTTCCGGCAGTGCTGGTATTTCTGGCAGGTCAGGATTATCTGGAACAGGGAATTGTTTCTACGGCAGTTAAGGAGTAAAAAGAAATGAAGCGGGAAAAATTATTAAAATGGTTTGCAGCGTTTTTTGCGGCAATGCTTGTATTTACATTTTTGTCAAAGGCGGCGGATTCCGTCAGTGTTGCAAAGGTACTGGCGTCAGCGCCTCAGAATCAGCTGATCAGCCATACAGTATCGGGAACAGGAAAAATAGAAAGTACAAAGGAGACGGCTGTTTTTGTTCAGGAAGGAATTAAGATCGCTCAGGTCCATGTAAAGGCAGGAGAAGCAGTAAAAAAAGGACAGCCGCTGATGACTTTACTGGAAGGCAGTATCCAGGAAAGCATTGACAAAAAAAAGGACGAGATCCAGGAGGCTTCTCTGAAGATCAGCGATATCCAGAGCCAGAAAAACATTGATGCCCAGAAACGGGAAAATTCCTCCCGCTGGGCACAGCAGGATCTTGATACAGCTCTGGGAAACGGGGACATTAACATTTCCAATGCTCAGAATGAGCTGAATATTGCCCAACAGAGGCTTGCAGAGTACAGACAGAAAAAAGCAGAGGCTCAGAAGCAGCAGGAACTGGAGCAGCAGTCCCAGGGATCGGATTTTGGAGACGAGGGAGAGGGACAGACTGATTTTTCAGACGGAAGCAATCTTCCTCAGGAGCCCATTATTTCCGAAGAGGATACACAGGAGCAGGCTCTTGCAGATGATGTCCGGGCAAAAACAGAGGCGCTGAATCAGGTGATCATGAGCCGGAATCAGGAAGTGACCACTGCAGACAGGGCAAAACAGGAGGCAGCGCTTCCGGCGCCTCAGGACAGCACAGAGGAAACACTTCAGACACAGCTTGACAATCTGAATGAAGAGCTGGAAAAGCTGAAGGTTCTGATGCAGAGTAAGGGGGAGATCACAGCTCCGGCAGATGGCGTGGTAAAAACAGTTTCTGTTCAGACCGGCGGGCAGACAGCTCAGGATGCGACAGCAGTTCTCTATGAACTGACAGGGGGATTAAGTATGACAGGAGTGATCACAAAGGACGATCTGGAATACGTTTCCGCAGGATCGTCTGTGCATCTGGAGGGCAACAGCAAAACGGTTGTGGAGAATGCGGTGGTTCAGTCGGTTCAGGAAGATTCTGCAAATCCGGGAACCTATATCCTTACTGTGGACGTTCCCCAAAGTGGGCTGAGCGTAGGGGAAAGCGTGGATTTTACTGTGCAGAAGGAGGAAGGACCTTATGCCTGCTGTGTGCCGCTTTCTGCACTTTACGGGCAGAAAGGCCAGGAATATGTGCTTGTGCTTGACACCAGAGACTCGGTTCTGGGAGAAATACAGGTTGCCAGAAAGGTTCCGGTTACAGTAATCGAAAAAAATGAGACAACTGCAGCTCTTCAGGAAGGGACACTTTCCGGTTCTCAGAAAATCATTACAGAAACAGACAGAGAGATCGCAGACGGCAGCCGGGTAAGGCTGCAGGAATCATGATTCCAGGTAAGCGGACGTTTTATGGAGTTTCCCGGAAACGTCTGCTTCTGGGAGTTCTGGCTCTGCTTTTTTACGGAGGGGCAGTGCTGGCATTTGGCAGTATGATGGAAGAACCTTCTGTTTCGGTGTTTCTGTCAGGAACATATCCGGAAAAAGAACAGGCAGAGGAGATTGTGAAAACACTGGAACAGACAGAAGCAGAAACCTGCGCCTGCTTTTACTGGGACGGCGGCATGACCACACTTACAGAGCCGGACTATGGACGGAGCGCCCAGGTAATGGCAGCGGGAATTGTTGGCGACGGAAGTCTTTATGATAAAAGGATCCGTGGATTCTGGGAAAAGGATAAAGAAGGCTGCGTGATTGACGGAGACACAGCCTGGAAGCTTTTTGGTACCAGAGAGGCAGAGGGGCGCCAGCTTGTATACGGGGAAAAAACTTATCAGGTCCGTCAGGTGCTTCCCTGGAAGCAGAGGATGATCCTGATCCGTCCGGAGAAAGAAGAAACCATGTATACCAGAGTATTTCTGAAAAACGAGAGACTGCAGGATTCAAAAACGGCAGAGCAGTTTCTGATGGCTTATGGACTGAATGGCATGGTGGTGGACTCCGGATTTCTTATGAGTACGGCCAGAATGTTTCTGCTGATATTTCCGGGGATCGTGCTTGGGATCCTCTTTCTGAAAGCAAACCAGGAGAGAAGGCTTTGCAGGGGGGAGAAGGGCGCCCTGTGGATGTGGACAGGAGCCAGCGTCCTGATTGTGGCAGCAGCCGCAGTGCTGCTCTGGAAAAAACTTGAGATCCCTCAGGAGTGGATCCCGTCCAGATGGTCGGATTTTCAGTTCTGGTCCGATAAATTCAGGCAGCTGGAAGAAAAAGTGAGACTTTTTCTTATGCTTCCAAAGACTGTGGGGCAGGCGGAGAATATTCTGGAGTTTGTAAAGTGCGCAGGCTGTTCAATGGGCTCGGCGTTTATTGGTATTCTGGCACTGTTATGGAAAAGGGAAAGAAGCAAAAGAACATCTGCATGAGAAAATACATTTTAGGCTCCCGGGTATCTTTCGGTATCCGGGATTTGCCGTTTCAGAAAAATGTGTTAAAATATGAGTGGAAAATATGCTTTCAGAAGCTTGTGAAGCAGGGTTTATATTCAGGTGAGACTATCATGGCAAATTTTTAATTGAGATACCCCAAAAAGTATGTTAAACTGTATACAGCATGTATTTTTCAGGATAAAGGAAATAAGGAGAATGCAGTATGAGAAAAATTGCCATTGTAACTGACAGCAACAGCGGCATTACGCAGGATGAGGGAAGAAAGCTTGGAATCTCTGTTCTGCCGATGCCCTTTTATATTAATGAGGTTATGTATCTGGAAGGGGTTACGCTTTCTCAGGAGGAGTTTTATGAGCGCCTGAAAAAGGATGAACCTATTTCCACCTCTCAGCCAAATCCGGGTGAAATCTGCGGACTGTGGGATACACTTTTAAAAGAATACGATGAGATCGTGCATATTCCCATGTCAAGCGGGCTGAGCGCTTCCTGTGAAACGGCCATGGGACTTGCCCGTGATTATGACGGTAAGGTTCAGGTTGTGGATAACCAGAGGATTTCTGTAACTCAGAAGCAGTCTGTGATGGATGCGCTGACGCTTGTACAGGCTGGTAAAAGCGCTGCGGAGATCCGTGAGATCCTTGAGGCAGAAAGCCGGGAATCCAGCATTTATATTACATTGGAAACTTTGAAATATCTCAAAAAAGGCGGACGTATCACACCGGCAGCCGCAGCGATCGGTACAGTTCTGAATCTGAAACCGGTACTGCAGATCCAGGGAGACAAGTTGGACGCCTATTCAAAGGTCAGAGGAAAGAAGCAGGCCAAAAGAGTGATGCTGAAGGCCATGAAAGAGGATTTCGACAGTCGTTTTGCAGAATATGCAAAGCGCGGCGAAATGTGTCTGGAGATGGCATATACGGGAAATCAGGAAGAAGCAGAGGAATTCAAAAAAGAGGTTCAGGAAATGTTTCCTGATTATGAGATCCAGATGGATCCCCTGTCTTTAAGCGTTGCCTGTCATATCGGATATGGAGCTCTTGCAGTTGCCTGCTCAAAAAAGGTTACTGTCTGAAAAAAGAAAAGAATAAATACGAGGAGTCATAAGACATGAAGAAACTGATGGAAATTATGGCAGAGGAACTTTCCTCAGCCTTTGAAAAAGCCGGATATAATCCGGAGTACGGAAAGGTAACAGTATCTAACCGGCCGGATCTCTGTGAGTTCCAGTGCAATGGGGCAATGGCAGGAGCCAAGGCATACAAAAAAGCTCCGTTTATGATCGCAGATGATGTGGTGGAATATTTAAAGGACAGCCGGGTATTTTCTGCGGCAGAGGTAGTAAAACCCGGATTTATCAACCTGAAAGTAAAAGAAGAGTTCCTTGCAGACTATCTGAAGGAGATGGCAGAGGATCCGAAATTTTCTGTTGCCCAGGCAGAAAATCCCAAAACGATCATTATTGATTATGGCGGACCAAATGTGGCAAAACCACTTCATGTAGGTCATCTTCGTTCAGCAATCATCGGAGAGAGCATTAAAAGAATCGGACGTTTTGTAGGCCATAAAGTGATCGGCGATGTACATCTGGGAGACTGGGGACTTCAGATGGGCCTGATCATCACAGAACTGAAACACCGCAAACCGGAGCTGGTATATTTTGACGACAGCTATCAGGGGGAATATCCTGCAGAAGCGCCGTTTACCATTGGAGAACTGGAAGAGATTTATCCCTGCGCCAGCGGAAAATCCAAAGAGGATGAGGATTACCGCAACGAGGCTCTGGAGGCAACGCACCTTCTGCAGCAGGGAAAGCCCGGCTATATGGCTCTCTGGAATCATATCATGCAGGTTTCTGTAACAGACCTTAAAAGAAATTACGATAATCTGAATGTTTCCTTTGATCTGTGGAAAAAGGAATCTGACGCGCAGCCTTATATTCCGGATATGGTCCAGGCCATGAAGGATCAGGGATTTGCTTATGAGGATCAGGGCGCTCTTGTTGTAGATGTAAAGGAAGAGACAGACACCAAGGAAATCCCGCCCTGTATGCTCTTGAAATCAGACGGAGCTTCTCTTTATACAACAACAGACCTTGCAACCATCGTAGAGCGTATGAAGCTTTATGATCCGGACGAGATCCTTTATGTGGTGGACAAACGCCAGGAACTTCATTTTATCCAGGTATTCCGCTGCGCGAGAAAGACAGGCCTTGTAAAAGAGGACACCAGGCTTTCTTTCCTTGGCTTCGGTACCATGAACGGAAAAGACGGCAAGCCTTTTAAGACAAGAGAAGGAGGCGTTATGCGTCTGGAACGTCTGATCGCGGATATTGACCAGGAAATGTATACCAAGATCGTAGAAAACAGAAGCGTAAGAGATAAGGATGCCACAGAGACAGCTCAGATCGTAGGTCTGTCTGCAATCAAGTACGGCGATCTTTCCAATCAGGCTACCAAGGATTACGTTTTTGATATTGACCGCTTTACCTCTTTTGAGGGAAATACAGGTCCGTACATCCTCTACACGATTGTGCGTATCAAATCTATTCTGAACCGTTATGTGGAAGAGGGAGGAAGCCTTGAGGGAATCCAGATGCTTCCTGCAGTAAATAACAGCCAGAAAAACCTGATGCTGGAGCTGACAAAATTCGGTGCAACCGTGGAGAATGCTTTTGAGGAAAAAGCGCCGCACAAGATCTGTGCATATATCTACGAGGTTTCCAATGCATTTAACAGCTTTTATCATGGGACAAAGATTTTAAGTGAGGAAGATCAGGCGCAGAAGGAATCCTTCCTGAAGCTCCTTGATGTGACAAAAGGCATTCTGGAGACCAGTATCGATCTTCTGGGATTTTCCGCACCGGATCGTATGTAAAACATTACAAAGATTTATTTTTTAATATCCGCCAGAGGGTGCTGCGGCTTATGCCCAGCCTTCTGGCGGTTTTTTCTTGTATAAAAATCTTGAATAGATTTTAAATACATGGTACAATAAGTGTATCAATACAGTTAATACACTATAAGCCAGAAGGGAGGAAAGTCTTATCATTATTATAGATTATCAGGATCGCAGGCCGATCTATGAGCAGGTGACAGAAAAATTCCGTATGCTGATCTATCAGGAAGCCCTTCCGGCAGGCAGTCGTCTTCCCTCTGTCCGTCAGCTTGCCATGGAGCTTTCTATTAATCCCAATACCATACAGAGGGCGTATGCGGAGCTGGAACAAGAGGGGCTGATCTATCCGGTCAAGGGCAAGGGGAATTTTGTGGCAGATGCCAACCAGATATTGAAAATAAAAAGGGAGGATTACCGCAGAGAGCTTCGAAAAACTGTACAAAAAGGGCAGAGCCTGGGAATACAGAGAGATGAGGTGATACAGGTGGTAAGCTCCTGTTATGAGGAGGATGGCCAATGATAGAGATAAAAAACTGCAGTAAGTCTTTTGGCTCTGTAAAGGCAGCGGATAAAGTTTCTCTTGAAATAGGAGAAAGAGAAGTGTTTGGTCTGGTGGGAAGCAACGGTGCAGGAAAAAGCACTCTTCTTCGTATGGCGGCAGGGATTTTAAAGCCGGATGAGGGAGAGATACAGATTGACGGCGAAAATATATACGATAATGAAAAAGCAAAGGCCTGCATTTTTTATATACCTGACGACAGCTATTTTCCGGCTGATTACACACCCCGGGATATAGCGGATTTTTACAGATATTATTATCCGAAATTTGACGTACAGAGATTTTCGAAATTCCTGCGGCAGTTTCATATGGATGATAAAAAAAGAATCAGTACTTTTTCAAAGGGAATGAGAAAACAGCTTCTTGTGCTTTTGGGAGTCAGTGCCGGTACAAAATATCTGCTTTGCGATGAGACTTTTGACGGGCTTGATCCTGTTATGCGCCAGGGAGTAAAAAGTCTTTTTGCATCAGAGATCATGGGAAGAGAATTCACACCGGTGATCGCGTCTCATAACCTCAGAGAACTGGAGGATATCTGCGATCATGTGGGACTTCTGTACAAAGGGGGGATTCTGCTTTCCAGAGATCTGGAGGACATGAAATTTCATATCCATAAAATCCAGTGTGTCCTGAAAGACAAAGACCAGGAACGTCAGCTTCAGAAAGAAATGGATGTATTAAAGACAGAGCATCAGGGTTCTCTGCTGCTTCTGACTGTACGGGGAACACGGGAGCAGATCATGGAGAAGATACAGGGGAAAAATCCTCTGTTCTGTGAAATTCTCCCACTGACTCTGGAGGAAATTTTTATCAGTGAAACGGAGGTGGCAGGCTATGAAGTTAAAAATCTGTTCTTCTGAATATGTAAGAACGGTTTCCAGAGGGAAAAGCTGGATTCCTGCGTTTTTGAGTCTTGGCTTTTTCTTGGCATTTCCGGTTGCGCTGCTTCTTTTGGTGGGAAACTGGAGCGCAGCCGGCTATACACAGGAACAGCTTCAGCTTCTTTATGAAGGCCTTTGGAAAGGAAAGCTTGTAATTACAGGAGGAGCGGTAGCGGCAGCTGCTGCGATCATGAACAGCATAAATGGATTCAGCTATGTTTATTCCTGCAAAAAGGTGGACTTTTATCACAGCCTTCCGGTAAAGCGTTCCCGGATGTTCTGGAATCGTGTATACACGGGACTTTTATACTATCTTGTTCCTTATATGATCATGGAGTTTTTTGCGGTTTGTATAGGAGCGGCAAAAGGATTTTTCAGTCTGAAGCTTATGGAGCTGGCTGCCAGACTTTTGCTTGTTCATTTGCTTTTATACTTTCTGTTTTATTTCAGTATAGTCCTTGTTTTTTGTGTGACGGGGAATTTTCTCATGGGAGTTTTATGCCTGGCAGGTATGCAGTTATATGGACCGGCATTGGGAATCTTGATGTCATTTTGCGCATACGGCTTTTTCGACACCTTTTCTTCAAACTATCCATATGGGATTTTTAAAGCATTGGAGGACTATGCCTCGCCGATTACTCTGACGGCTGCGTTCTGGCAAAAATATGAGGCTGGACAGGGCGCAGCACTGGCGGCTGTTCTGTTTGTTCTGACATTGATATTTACAGCGGTCTCTTATTTTGCCTACATACACAGGCCGTCTGAGGCAGCAGGGAAACCAATGGTGTATGGGAAACTGGCAGCAGTAATAAAATTTATGGTTGTTGTGCCGTGCGGCATGGGAACAGGCTTTGTTTTTTATCTGATTCCCACAAGTCACGCTCGGAATATCTGGTGTGTATTTGGAATGATACTTGGAACGGTACTTGCTCATGGAATGATAGAAGCATTGTACCAAATGGATTTTCACGCATTTTTTTCCAAAAAGGTACAGCTGCTTGCGGCGGCGGTCCTTGTTACAGTATGCGCACTGACTTACCAGAAGGATCTTCTGAATTTTGATGCCTATATTCCCCGTCAGGAAGACATCAAAGCGCTCAACCTGGATATGATGACACTGTCCGGCGATATGACAGACTATGTAAAAGAACAGGAAGACGGTACATTCTCTATAGAAGACTCTACATCCTGGGAGAAAAGAGAGAATGCTTTTTCCGGAAAAGACGGAATCGGAGAGGAAACCTATGAGATTCTGCAGAAAATTGTTGAAAATCAGGAAAACAGAAAGTTCAGATATGGAGGAGAACAGACAGAAGAAGGAACTTTTCGCCGTTTGCAGCTGGGGTATCAGCTTCGGTCAGGCAGAGAAGTGAAGCGCAGTTATGTGATAAATACAGAAGAATGCGGTGAGCTTTTGTATAATCTTTATAAAGAAGAAAATCTGAAAAATAAAACAGAACAATTTCTGGCTTCAGATACCGCATATCTGGATAATATTTCTTTTATTTCAGGAAACGGAAGAGGATATGATATTTTTCAGGATCAGCCGGAAAAACAGAAAACACTGATTGAGGCGGTAAAAACAGATATTCAGGAAGCTGCTCCGGAAGATTTGCTTGCTCTTCCTTTTGCGGAGCTTCATCTAAGCTATATACTTCCGGTAGCTGAGGATATACACAGTCTGGTTCCCGGAGAGGAGAAACCGGAAAGACATGCATATGGAGAAATAAATCTTTTTCCCTCTTATAAAAATACGATTGCTGTTCTTAAAGAGACAGGATATCCTTTAAGCTTTGAAGAAACGGAAATCAAAAAAGCAAGGATCCTCTATTACAATGAATCGGGAGAAGAAGAAAACTCTGCAGAATATACAGAAAAAGAACAGCTTGAAGCTCTGGTTCAGGCGGCGGCTCCATCTTTCGGCAGTTTTTCCTGGATAGAATATGAACCGGATGTAACGGCAATCTTCCAGACAGAACAGGGGGAAGAATATTATGCAGAGTTCCTGAAGGGCCGCATTCCGGAATTTATCCGTCAGGAAAGCAGAAGTACGGACAACAGGGAAGGCCAACTGACGGAGACAGGAAACCCGGAGAGGACAGAGGTTACAGGAGGGGCCGACGGCCCCACAGAAATTTCTGTTGAAGAAGAAAAAAGAGAGGTGGCAGATGAGTAAGGCAGTGAGACTGGATAAATTTCTGGCGGATGCCGGAAAGGGAACCAGAAGCGAGGTAAAAAAATTCATACAAAAAGGTCTGGTGCAGGTCAATGGCAGGACTGTGAAAAAACCGGAGCAAAAGATAACAGAAGAGAACCGGGTGGAGTTTCTGGGAAATCCTGTATCCATGGCGCCGGAGTTTGTGTACTATCTTCTTCATAAGCCGGCCGGTTACGTAAGCGCCACGGAGGACAGATATGACAGAACAGTGATGGAACTGATTCCGGAAGCGAGAAAGGGAATGTTTCCTGTAGGACGCCTGGATAAGGATACAGAAGGACTTCTTCTGATCACAGATGACGGGGGACTGGCTCATGAGCTTTTATCCCCGGCGCGCCATGTGGAAAAAACGTATTTCGTAAGAGCGGAAGGAACGGTAACAGAAGAGGACAGACAAAAGCTGGAGCAGGGGATTGATATTGGAGAAAAAAGACTGACGCTTCCGGCAAAGGTGCAGCTTTTTCCTCAGGAAGACAGTGACAGAGAAAAGACTGAGCTTTTGCGCCGGGTACGCACAGAAAACCTTCCGGAGAGCTATACAGAACTGCTTCTGACCATCAGCGAGGGAAAATTTCACCAGGTCAAGCGGATGATGGAGGCAGTGGGAAAGCCTGTGATCTATCTGAAAAGGATCTCCATGGGGCCACTTACACTTCCGGATGAACTGAAAAAAGGAGAATACCGTCCTCTTACAGAGGAAGAGGTTCAAAAATTAAAAAATACAGGCGGCTCTTCAGCAGAAAAACAGAAAAAATGCTGAAAATACAGCTAAAAACAGGAAAACCCTCTTTACACAGAGGGTTTTTGTGTGTTATACTCCAAGAGTTGCAAAATAATCACGCGTGGAGATTCCGATGGATGGTGCCCATACGGTGTGACGGCGGGGTCCAGATAGAAAATGATCCGCGCGGAAGAATCTAACCAAAAAAGGAGAACAAAAACATGAGCGTTATTTCAATGAAACAGCTTTTGGAAGCAGGTGTTCATTTCGGACATCAGACAAGAAGATGGAACCCTAAAATGGCTCCGTACATCTACACAGAGAGAAACGGTATCTATATCATCGACCTTCAGCAGTCTGTAGGTATGGTTGACGATGCTTACAATGCAATCGCTGACATCGTAGCAAACGGCGGAAACATCCTTTTCGTAGGAACAAAGAAACAGGCTCAGGATGCTATCAAGGTTGAGGCAGAGCGCTGCGGACAGTTCTATGTAAACGAGAGATGGCTTGGCGGTATGCTTACAAACTTCAAGACAATCCAGAGCCGTATCGCAAGACTGAAAGAGATCGAGGCTATGGAGGCTGACGGAACATTTGACGTGCTTCCTAAGAAAGAAGTTATTGAATTAAGAAAAGAGCTTACAAAACTGCAGAAAAACCTTGGCGGTATCAAAGAGATGAAACGTCTTCCGGACGCTATCTTCATCGTTGACCCGAAAAAAGAGAGAATCTGCGTACAGGAAGCTCATACATTAGGTATTCCGCTTATCGGTATCTGTGATACAAACTGCGATCCGGAAGAGCTTGATTATGTAATTCCGGGTAATGATGACGCTATCCGTGCCGTAAAACTCATTGTTTCCAAGATGGCAGACGCTGTTATCGAGGCAAACCAGGGTACAGCTGAGGCTGACGGCGAGATCGAGGCAGAGTCTGAGGAGTTTGCTGAGACAGTAGAAGAGTAATTTTATTTTATTAAATTATTCAGGTTAAAAATATCCAGGAGGAAATTGAGATGGCTATTACAGCAGCACAGGTAAAAGAGTTAAGAGAAATGACCGGCGCCGGAATGATGGACTGTAAGAAAGCTCTTACAGCTACAGAAGGCGATATGGATAAAGCAGTAGAGTTCCTTCGCGAAAAAGGACTTGCAACTGCTCAGAAAAAAGCAAGCCGTGTAGCAGCAGAAGGTCTTTGCAAGACTGTTGTTGCAGAGGATGCTAAGAGCGCAGTAGTTGTTGAGGTTAATGCAGAGACAGACTTCGTAGCAAAGAATGAAAAATTCCAGAGCTATGTTGCAGATGTTGCCGCACAGGCGCTTACTACTACAGCAGCTGATATCGATGCTTTCCTTGCAGAGACATGGGCACTGAACAACGAGCAGACTGTAAAAGAAGCTCTTGCAGCTCAGATCGCAGTTATCGGCGAGAACATGAACATCAGAAGATTTGCTCAGGTAAAAGAAGAGAACGGCTTCGTTGCTTCCTATACACATATGGGCGGAAAAATCGGTGTTCTTGTTGACGTAGAGACAGACGTTGTAAACGACGCTGTAAAAGAGATGGCTAAGAATGTTGCAATGCAGATCGCAGCTCTGAAACCACAGTACACTAACAGCTCTGAAGTGAGCGCTGATTACATCGCTCATGAAAAAGAGATCCTTCTTGCTCAGATCATGAACGATCCGAAAGAGTCCCAGAAACCGGAGAAGGTTATCCAGGGTATGATCACCGGACGTATCAACAAAGAGCTGAAAGAAATCTGCCTTCTTGATCAGGTTTACGTTAAAGCAGAGGATGGAAAACAGACTGTTGCTAAATACGTAGAGCAGGTTGCTAAAGAAAATGGCGCAAACGTTGCAATCAAAGGCTTTGTTCGTTTCGAGACCGGCGAAGGAATCGAGAAGAAGGAAGAGGATTTTGCAGCTGAAGTAGCAAAACAGATGGGTAAGTAATCCATTAGCTTAAGTTTTCATTATATTATTTTAATAAGTCTAAATTT